>PKYX01000315.1 GCA_003132825.1 Acidobacteriaceae bacterium | reverse complement strand
GCGAGAAAGCGCGTCAATCCGAAGCTAACCGCCACCGCCAATCCCAATGCCGACCACGATCAAGGCTAAACCTTGATTGAGCACCATCCGCAGGATGTCCCTCGGCTCGGCGCCGAGTGCCAGGTGATCGCCCGTCCCAGAAGCGGGGGCACGCCATAAAAATCAAAGGTGCTCGCGGTGACCTGGGCCGCGGGATACAAACGAGGACCATTGCCATCGCGAAGGACCATGCTTACGAGACCGCCGTGATATGCGACCAGGTCCTCGAAGATGTGGTTTTGTTCCCGAAAAGTGAGGAATTCTTGCCAGCTGAACCAGTTGCGGCCCGTGCTTGCCCCATGATTGGTCAGATTCTCGAGGGCGAAAGTGACCAGCCGGTCTGAATCCTTGTAGGGAAAAGGATGGAGCAGCACACCGTAAAACAGGCTGAAAATGACTGTGCTCGCGCCAATCCCCAGGGCAAGGGCGGCAATTGCCAGCAGGGAGCTTCTACGATCCCGGCCAAGGCTGCGGATGGCGAGTCCAATATCGCGGACGATATTTTCGAGAAGAATTTCCCAGTGCATCTCGCAGACCTCGAGATCGGGGCACTTGGTCGGCGGCTCAGCCGCGGCACTCTAGACTACAGCCGCATGCCAGCCGCAGAGCGGCAAGCGGCAAAAAATTGCCCTCGAACGGGCGGCTGGTCTCCGGATCCAAGGACAGTTCCATCTTCCACTCCACTCCCGGGCACATGATTGTATATCGCTCGGCCCGCTATGGTTAAATGACCCGTGCTCCTGCGCGACGCACTCGCTTTCGCGGTCTCCCGCCTGGCCACCGCCCAGGTGCCCTCGCCACGCCTGAACGCCGAGCTCCTGCTCAGGTTCACCCTGAGCTGCGACCGGGCCTACCTTCACGCCCACCCCGAGCGGGAACTTACGACCGAAGAAATCCACCTTTACCAGCAAGCCCTCTCCGAGCGCTCGAGCGGGATGCCGGCGCAATACATCACCAAACACCAGGAATTCTGGGGCATGGATCTTCTGGTCGGGCCCGCCGTGCTTATCCCCCGTCCCGAAACCGAGCACCTGATCGAGACTGTGCTGCCGCTCGCCCGAGCCGGTTCGAATTCCCGCATTGCCGACGTCGGTACCGGTTCAGGCTGCATCGCACTGGCTCTCGCCAGTGAACTCCCTTCCGCCGAGATTCACGCTACCGATATTTCTGCCGAGGCGCTCGAAATCGCGCGAGCCAATGCCGCCCGCCATCAACTTGAGAGGCGCATCCACTTCCACCAGACCGATCTGCTGCACGGACTGGATGCTGCCGGGTTCGATTTCGTGGTCTCCAATCCTCCCTACGTGGGCGAGCACGAACAGGACGAAGTCCAGCTTGAAGTCCGTAAGTTCGAGCCGCGCCATGCCGTATTCGCCGGTCCCACGGGTCTTGAAGTCATCGAACGACTTATCCCCGAGGCTCAGGTCGCCCTCAAACCTGGCGGCTGGCTGGTGATCGAAATCAGCGGCACCATCGTGGCCCAAGTCCGGAGACTGCTCGGGGGATGGGATGAGGTGCAGATCATTGCCGACCTGCAAGGCCTCCCGCGCGTGGCCGCCGCCCGCAAGCCCTGAGCGCCTTCGATCGGGACAAAACGGACCCTGTGCACGCGCGCATCCATTTGCGCTTCGGCAAGCGCGGGCCGCCCCGAAGACAGCCTCCCCCCTTAGCAATCATCCGCCCAACTGCGCCCATAGTTTCCGTCATTGGTACAGGTAATACACTCAGAAGTACCTCCCTCCCTCCGTAATCCTGTAGACCGTCGGTTGAGCCATTGACAGGGGAGAACCTACTTTGTTACCGTGGGCATGCTGTTGCCGAGGCCATCGGCCGTACTAAGTGCTGTATCCGGTAAGGATTGCAGCCGTCCGGTGCTGGGATCGTTTACCTAGTTCCGGTAAAGCACGGGCGCACCGCAGCTCACCCCCAGAGTGGGAAGTGGCCCGAACGCTGGTGATGGAAACCTCGGGGCCCTCGTAACCGCGAGCCGTCCCGAAACGGTTCCACCCCTAGTTACTAATGGAAGGAAATTTTGCGAAAGCGTTCCTACATCCTTTTTGTTGCGCGCGGCGAAGACGGGCAGCTGCGTAAGGTTCCGATCCCGATTCACTACCTCTACGTGCTTTTGGTGGGTGGGGCGATTACTGCCCTGAGCTTGACCGGGATTGCCAGCTCCTACGTGCGCATGCTGGTCAAGGTTTCGCACTTTAACCAGCTGCGGACGGAAAAAGACCAGATCAAGAACCAATATTCACAGCTCGAGCAGGTGGCCCGAGAGCGAGATATTCAGGTAGCATCGCTCGGGTCGCTGGCGGGTGAGGTTTCCTCCCTGTACGGGCTGAAGTCAAACTCGATCCTCACCGCCGAGACCTCCGACAACCTTCGCGATGCCCAGATTCACTCCTCGATCGACCAGTTCTACGCCCTGAAATATACGGCGCTTAGCGGCGCCGCCACCAATGGCATTTCGCTCGGCCTGACCCGCGACGTGACCACCGCCGACTGGGTATCGGCTAACTCCGCTCCCGACCTGTGGCCCGTCGAGGGTCAAATCACGGGGTCCTTTGGAGAGCGGATTGATCCGTTCAACGGTGAAGGAGCGTTCCACAGCGGTGTGGATATTGCCTCGGCCTATGGGCACCCGGTCCTCGCCCCAGCCGACGGAGTGGTGGAGTTTGCCGACTTTCTGGGCGGCTATGGACGGGCAATCGTCATCAACCACGGGCATGGCGTCACCACCCGCTATGGCCACCTGGCGAACTTTGCCGTGGTTCCCGGGCAGCACGTGCGCCGCGGCGATACCATCGGATTCGTCGGCCTCAGCGGCCGCTCAACCGGTCCGCACCTCCACTACGAAGTCCGCATCAACGACATTCCGGTCAACCCTCACAAGTACCTTCGCCTGACGGTCGCCCATACCGGCGGTTTCTCGGCGGGAAGCTAGCGGGAA
>PKYX01000046.1:2989-4650 GCA_003132825.1 Acidobacteriaceae bacterium | reverse complement strand
GGAGCGACCGTGACCGTGATTCTGACACCCACACCGGCTACCACCACGACCACGGTTCCTCCGGCACTTCCCCCTCCCCTTGGGAACAGTGGCACGGTGACGGTTCCGGGAACTACCTTCCAAGCATCGGCCGGGGCCAGCGCGACGGTGAATGATTTCAGCATCAGTGTGGCCCCCGCCACCCAGACCGTGGCGGCCGGTGGGTTCGCCGCCTATACCGTCGCCTTGACCCCCACCGGAGCCATCCCCGGCACCATCAACCTCAAGGTCGGGTCCACGCTCCCGACCGGAGTTACCACCACCTTCACCACCAATCCGTTCCCCAATCTCAGCAACGGGCCGGTCAGTACGGTATTGAACGTGAACACTACGCAGCGGGTCACAACCACCGTCAAACTGTTCCGCCCCGGCGGACCACTCTACGCCGGTTGGCTGCCGCTTTCCGGGCTGGCCCTGCTGGGCGTCGGGGTGGGAGGAAAGCTGTCGCGCCAGCGACGCTGGCTGCTCGGTTTGGCCCTGGGCGGATTTTTGACCCTGATGCTGTTGCAGGCGGGCTGCGGCAATTCGACCACCACGACCACAACCACGGGGACCCCAGCCGGAACTTATACGCTGACCGTGTCCGCGAGCTCTGGAACCGCTACTCGCACCACCACCGTGCAGTTGATCGTGCAGTAAAACCTGGGCCCGGCCGGGAACAGGTTTCCGGCCAATGGCGCGGAAGAATCAGGCCTTGACCGGCAGCATGTTCGCTACCTTCCAGAGGGCTTCAGAACCGCGGTGTTGCGCTCGTCGCTCGCCACAATCCGGTAGAATTTCTTGAGTTCTGCGGCCTGACTGACGGGGATGCTCAACTGTTTCACTTCAAACTCCTGCGTATAGCGAATCACGTTTCCCTTCACGGTTTGCCTGGGGGAAGGAAACCGGATACCGCGGATCGACGGTCCCCCCGGTTCTTGGGGGACGGTTACGTCTACGGTTGGCGAGAATACATGGGGGTAACTAGGGTGTCAACAGTACGTGCTCGCGGGGTAACGTGGCCGTTACGCTCCGGCGGAAAGCTTGTGGTGGCTCTTGGCTTCCGCGATGCCGTACTGGCGGATCTTGTAGAGCAGCGCCTTGTAGCTGATCTTCAGCAGCACCGCGGCCTGTTTGCGGTTCCAGTTGGTTTCATCGAGAGCCTTGGCGATGGCTTCGGCTTCGGCTTCGTCCTTCGCGTTGCGCGANNGCCAGCTTTTCATCGCCCAGAACCAGGTATCGTTTGACGAAGTTGTTCAGCTCGCGCAGATTGCCCGGCCAGCTGTACTCCTGGCAAGCCTGCAGCAGAGTCGGCGAAAGGGGCAACGGAGGGCGCGCGTAGCGCTCCGCCATATGCCCCATAAAATGCTTCAGCAGAATAGGAATTTCTTCCTTGCGTTCCCGCAAAGGCGGTACCTGCAGAGTGAAGGCGTTTAGGCGGTAGTAGAGATCTTCGCGCAAGCGCTTGCTGGCCAGGGCCTCGGGAATGTCGATATTGGTGGCGGCTAGAATGCGCACGTCCACCTTGATGACCGTGCGGCCGCCCAGACGGGAGAACTGCTGGTCCTGCAGCACGTGCAACAGCTTGGCTTGCAGCAGGGGCGGCATCTCGCCAATTTCATCGAGCAGGATCGTGCCCTTGT
>PKYX01000046.1:0-2983 GCA_003132825.1 Acidobacteriaceae bacterium | reverse complement strand
GAAAGTTTGTGGATCAGGCGAGCCATGACCTCTTTGCCCGTGCCACTTTCGCCCAGCATGAGAACGGGAATATCGACGTTTGCGACCAGCGCGGCCTGCGAGCGCAGTTTGCGCATGACCGGACTGGCGGCTACGAAGAAGACGTCCTCGGCCAGTTCTTCCACCTCGCCCGGATAGTTCTGCTGATTGGTTCCCAGGCACTGGTCAATCACCGCATCGAGTTCGGCCTTCTGGAACGGCTTGGTAAGATAATCGTGGGCGCCCAGGCGAATCGCCTGCACCACTTTGCGGGTGTCGCTGACGCAGGACAGCATGACCACCTTGAGGTTCGGCTGTATCTTGCGGAGTTGCTCGAGGGTCTGCAGACCGTCAATACCGGGCATGAGCAGATCGAGCAGCACCAGTTCAGGCCGCATGCCCTTCTGGACCCGCTCGACCGCCTCTTCCCCCGTGCTCGCGGTCTCCACCTTGTAGTCGTCTACTTCGAGCAAAGTGCGGATGTAGCGCAGCATCCCCGGTTCGTCGTCGACCAGCAAAATCTTGGCCGTGTCGCTCATTTACTTTTCCCTTTGCCGGTTGGGCCAGGCACCGGCTTGAGCGGGATCAGGAAAGAGAATTTGCAGCCCGCCCCGGGCTCGCTTTCCACCCATANNTACTCGACCGGAATACCGGGCCCGGTGTCGGCAACGCTCAGCTTGACCGAATTCGGCACCGAAACACTGCGGCGCCGGCGCTCCCCGGTGACGCTCGACTGGTTTACGTTGCGGCGTTCCCACATATAGGGTTCGGCATGCAGCCAAACCGTACCCCCCGAGGGGGTGAATTTCGAAGCGTTTTCGAGAAGGTTCGAGACCACGCGCTCCACTTTTGCGGAGTCAAAGGGCAGCTCGCTCAACTTTTCGTGCGGAAGGAAATAGAGTGCGATACCCCTTTCCTGGAAGCGCGGGGACCACAGCCGGCAGACTTCCGCGAGACAAGCGTTGATATCGCCAGTCTCATAATGCAACTTGAGNNCGCAGCACCTCGTGCTGGCGGGGATTCAGTCCGCCCAGCTTTTCGCTCTGCAATACTTCAACATAGCCATTCAAAATGGCCAGCGGAGTCTTGAGATCATGGGCCGCCGAGGCCAGCGCATTGGTGGTCCGGGCGAACCGTTCCCGCAACTGGGAGAATTCCGCCAGCAATTGCGGATTGGATTCCTGGCCGGGATAGGACTTATCCGCGGAAGCGCGTGCGGGCAAGTTCTTGTCCGGGGACGAGCCCGGCTCCACAGACTGCGGCATACACGCGTTTTCCGGTGTTGCGGCCATAAGTTGGGGATTCGTAGGTAAACGAAACAGGGGAGGGAACGCCACTCCGCCTGTCGGCTTGGGTGGCATCATCACGAAGTATGACATATTTTTCTCTCTTGTCAACGAGAAAGGCACTGAAATTGTCACTCGAGGGCAAAAGCTTGCAACCTAGAAGCCACCGGAAATACGCAGTCGCCCCCCGTTTCAGGCGCATACAAGGCGAAGCTCGACCGGGCAAATGCCACAAATACCACACTGTTGCTGCTTTTTCGGGCCCCAGAGGGTGGACTGCGCCGGTTCCTACCCGACATCACCCGGGGAGGTCCGGTTTGGCCCCTCAGGTGCGGTAGAGGAGAAGTCAAGTACGGGTACAAAGGACGCTCTTGCCCCCATCAGAACCGGAAATCGAACGCCGCAGGTGGTCCCGTTTGCCCCTCTCGATCCCCGTGTTTGTCCGGGCCCGTGGGGAGGATGGCAAGGATTTCCTCGAATTTGCCACGGCAGTGAATGTGTCAGCGGGCGGAGCGCTGGTGGTGGTACGTCGCTCCTTGCCCCCTGCAGCTCGGGTCTTGCTGGAGGTCCCGACTCCGCCCTCCCCGGCCCTAGCGCCTCGCCCCAAGTCCTCGCGGGTGCTGCGAGCCCGTATCCTGCGGGTGACCCATGCCGAAGGCTACTACCTGATGGGTCTCAAGTTCCTGCGCCCGCTGGTCGCCGATTCTCGCAATGGAATCACCCGCCGACGGAAGGTTGCTTCTCTGGTGTGAAAACTTTTTCCCTCACCCGGAGCCTGCCCTGAAGTCCATCCTGAGATTCAGCCCGCCCTTGCGAAGTCTTGATCATATCAATTTATCTCTCTGAAAATAAACGCGTTAGGTGCAGTTCCGAGCCCCTGAAGACAGCCTGGCGGGGTTTGGTGCTCAGGGTGCATACCAGAGCAGTGCACACAGGAGTACCAAGTCACGCAATGCCTATTACAAATACAAGCCCGGTTAATCTTCTAGCCCAGTCCCTAGGTGAGTTTCCTCCGGAAGCGATTGTCTTCGGTCGCTCCGAGGCGATGCAATCTCTTCGGGACCGCCTGAACAAAGTGGCGGGTGCGAACGTCCCTGTCTTGATTCAAGGGGAGAGTGGCACGGGCAAAGACATTATCGCGCGCATGATCCACGGACTCTCACCCTGGAGGACGGGGCCCTATGTCAAAGTCAACTGCCCGGCGATTCCCGGCACCTTACTCGAGAGCGAACTGTTTGGCTACGAGAAAGGCGCCTTCACCGGAGCCTACGGGTCCAAGCCAGGACGCGTCGAGATGGCCCATCGTGGCACGTTGTTCCTCGATGAGATTTCGGAGCTCGATCCGGCGCTGCAGTCGAAGCTGTTGCAGCTGCTGCAGGACGGGCAATTCTGCCGCATCGGCGCCCAAGAGGACAAGAAGGTCGAGGTGCGCATCGTCTGTGCCACCAACCGCCAACTCGAGGTAGAAATCGAAAGTGGCACTTTTCGCTCGGACCTGTATTACCGCATCAATGTTGTCAATTTGCAGCTTCCGCCCCTGCGCGACCGGCGCGTCGATATCGAAGATCTGGTCACTTATTTCCTCGACTACTACAACCGCAAATACAACTGCCGGGCGCGGCCCATTTCTGCCGAGTTGATCGCCGTGCTGCAGAAATATCACTGGCCGGGCAACATCC
>PKYX01000035.1 GCA_003132825.1 Acidobacteriaceae bacterium | reverse complement strand
CTCCTATCCGCTCCATTACAGAGCGGCATTCGCTTCCTCCTTCCTCTCATGTCCGCACCGCCATCGGCCCATCTTGCGATGTGCTTTCCCTGGTGGGGAGCGATACGGATTTATCCTGTTCCGTTGGAATGACGCGATAGGTTAGGTCCGCTCTATACGCCGGCAGTGTGATGTGACCATGACGGAGAAACCCGGACGTTCCGTGCCCACTGCAAGAAGAACCGCACAGCCTCTTAGGTTCTCTAAGGGTGACGACGCTTACGAGCATTCGTGTATTCTGACCTTGCTATCAAGCCTAGGCCCTCTCCACATTGTGCTAGCAGATACACCGTCGCCTCGCGGTTCCGATGCTACCCTTGCGGGTATGGGTACATTGTCCGAGGGCTTCGAACGGTTTGTTGCCGCCCCGCTCCTACCTCGTAGGCTACATGCGATGGTACGCACGGTCTGATAGTGGTTTTGTTCCTCCTTACAGACAATCATTGCAACAGCTTTCAGGTCGCAAGCGGGTTGCCCTTCCATGCGGTTCCCTGTCTCTCGGGCCCGTCGGTGCGGGGATTCGGTGCGGGGATTCGCTTGCAGGTCTCCCTGGGGCTCAATTATGCTCCGTGCGTGGGAGGCGGTGTGGGCCGGCTCCCGGAGGCCATTCGAGCGATGTTCAGGGGGGTCATGCTTCTTCGCGCCGGGTGGGCGCTCGCGGCTTATCTGGGCTTGTTTCCCGACGCCCGCGCCGCTTGCGTGGGGCCGCAGCCGCTCGAGGCGAGGCTCGCAGCTCACCCCGACGCGGACCTCTATAGCCAGCTCGGCGAGTGGTTTGGCGATCATCGCCAGTATGGGTGTGCGGTGGAGGCCTTTCGCGCCGGTCTCCAGCTCGAGCCGGGCTCTGCCCGCCTGGCCTATCTTCTCGGACTCAGCCTATACACCTCGGGCGATGCTGAAGGGGCCGTAAGCCCCCTCGAGCAGTCGGTTCAGCTCATGCCCGATGTCCTGAAGCCGCATCTTATCCTGGCGGCCGCGCTCGACCAGTTGGACCGCCATGAGGAGGCCGAGGCGGAGTGGCAAGCCGCACTCAAGATCGATCCCCACTCGACCATAGCGCTCGACGGGATCAGCAAGGCCCTCATCGCGGACGGGGATTATGGCTCGGTGATCGGTCTTCTCGGTTCCGCCCCCTACAACCAGGATCTGGCGCTCGACCTGGCGCTGGCCTATGGCAAGAGCGGAATGCTCGATCAGGCCTCGCAGGCCCTGACCCAGGCTCTGCATCGGAGCCCCAATTCCTTGCCCGTGACCAGTGCACTGGTCACAGTCCTTATCAAACAGACCCGCTACCAGGAGGCCTCCCAACTGGCGGAGAAAACTGCCCAGCTGCACCCGCAGGACCTGGAGGCGCAAAGGCTCTATCTGCGGGTCCTGGTGCTCAACGACAGTACCGCCAAGGCGCGGCCGCTCGGCCGACACTTGCTGGCGCGAGCGCCCCATGACCCCGACTTGCTGTATCTGAACGGCATCATCGAAAGTGAAGCCGGGCAGTACGCCGCCGCCCGTTCCCATCTGGAGGAATCGGTGGCGCGGAATCCGACCTATTACAACGCGCACTACAATCTAGGAATCGTGCTGGCTCAACTGAAAGACTTCCCAGGTGCCAAGGAGCAACTGGAGAAGGCGCTTGCCCTCGGAGCGGTTGAGCCCGAGGTCCACTTTAAGCTGGCCACGGTTCTGCGGAATCTGGGCGACACCAAACGGGCGGAGGAGGAACTCAAGTTCTATCAACAAGAGTCCAAGGCGAGGACCGAGCGCACACTGGCCACTCACACGGCCGAGCAGGCGGCGTTGGAGAAAGACCCACAGAAGGCAGTGGCGCTCTATCGCCAGGCGGTCGAAGCCACTCCGGAAAATCCCCAGCTGCTGTTCAAGCTGGCCATGGCTCTCGATCGCGTCGGCGATACAGCCGCCGAACGGACAACCTTGGAGCAAGCCATCAAGATTGTTCCCGGCCTGGCCATCGCGCAAAACCAGCTGGGCTATCTCGATTCGGTCGGCGGCGACGCGGCCTCGGCGGAACAGCACTTCCGGCTGGCCCTGCAGGCGGTTCCAGGCTACGTCCAAGCCTGGGTCAGCCTGGCGGCAACCCTGGGCATGGAATCCCGATTCCCGGAGGCGCAGGAAGCGGTCGGGAACGCGCTTCGGCTGGACCCCCAGAATGCTCAGGCGCTGCAGCTGCGCCAAGACCTGACTGCGGCGCAAGCTCAGCGCTGATGCGCGTATCCTGACCCAGCTGAGAGGATCCCGCCTGCTATGACCATCCCGAAATCTGGCCCCTGGACCCGGCGCCGCCTGCTGCGCTCAGTTCCGGCGGCGTTCGCCTCGGCCTTTGCCTCACGCCTTTTCTCCGCCGGATCTGCCCTCGCTGCCNNCAAGGCCGCCCCTCCGTTTTCCCGTTTTGTCGATGTTGCCGCCAGCGCCGGACTGACCCAGAGCATGGTCTACGGGGACCCCACCAAGGCAACCTACATCATCGAAATCATGGGTGGCGGCTGTGCTTTCTTTGACTACGACAACGA
>PKYX01000099.1 GCA_003132825.1 Acidobacteriaceae bacterium | reverse complement strand
CCGCAAGCGGATCGCGAGATGATCGCGACCTATGTTTCTTCCCAGAACGACTGCCACTTTTGTCAGAGCGCCCACGGGGCAGCGGCCGCCCACTATCTGGGCGGAAACGAAAAGCTGGTGAATGAGATCAAACTGAATTTCGAGACTGCCCCCATCTCCGACAAGCTGAAGGCGCTACTGGCGATTGCCGGTAAGGTGCAAAAGGGCGGGAAGCTGGTGACCCAGGAGGATGTCGCACGCGCCCGCGAGCAGGGCGCGACCGACAAGGAAATCCACGATACCGTGTTGATCGCGGCTGCGTTTTCGATGTTCAACCGCTACGTGGATGGCTTGGCCACCTGGGCTCCGACCGACCCACAGATGTATCGCGAAAACGGGAAACGCCTAGTTCAGGAAGGCTACGTTCAGGCGACCGAACGTCTCCTGACAAATACATAAAGTAACGAATGAAGGNNAAAGAAGAGGAGAGCCTGCGTGTATCCCGCGAAGACCTATTTTCTGGTTCTGCTCCTGGTTTCTGGGCTCCTGGTTTCCGGCTGCCTCACCGCAGCAGCCCAGTCCAACCCGACGCCGCCGGCCCCTGGAGCCGCCAACCCGCAACTCGATCATTTCGATGTCACTCAGATTGATCGCAGTCTGGACCCTTGTGTCGACTTCTATCAGTACACCTGCCAGAAGTGGATCGCCCGCAACCCCATCCCTCCCGACCAGGCAAACTGGTGGCTGGGGGCCAAACTGATGATTTGGAACCAGACGGTGGTGCGCCAAATCCTCGAATCCGCCTCGAGCGACGATCCCAAGCGTAGCCCGGCGGAGCAGAAGATCGGCGACTACTACGCTTCCTGCATGGATGAGAATGCAATCAACCACCAGGGAGTGGCCTCGCTGAAGCCGGAGCTGGATCGAATCGCGGCCCTGCACGCCATGACCGAGCTGCCCGAGGAACTGGCGCACCTGCACGGCATTACATTCTCCTTGGCGACAGCCACGGCCGTGTTCGGTTTTGGCTCCGGTCAGGATTTGGACGATGCGTCCCAGGTGGTCGCCGTGGTCGATCAGAGCGGGCTCGGACTGCCCGACCGGGACTACTACCTGAACCCGGACCAGAAGTCGGCGGATCTGCGGCAGCAGTATGTCGAGCATATCGGGAAAACCTTCGAACTGCTGGGCGAGCCTGCGGCGCAGGCTGCCGCGGACGCCAAGGTGGTCATGGACCTCGAAACATCGCTGGCAAAAGTATCGCTCGATCAAGTCAAGCGGCGCGACCCGGCGAATCTGAATCACAAGTTGAGTTTCGAGCAGCTGCAGGCCTTGACCCCGGCGTTTTCCTGGGACGAGTACCTCAAGCACGTGCATGCCCCGGCGACCGCCCACTACCTGGTCATGACTCCTGAGTTCTTCAAGGGCGTCGACCAACTCATCACGAGCGTTCCTCTCGAAAACTGGAAAACCTACCTTCGTTGGCAGCTCCTCAACTGGTCTTCTTCCCTGCTCAGTCAGCCGTTCGTCGATGAGAGATTCGATTTCTTTGGCCATACGCTGCTCGGACAAAGAGCGCAGGCGCCTCGCTGGAGACGCTGTGTGCGGAATGTGGATCGCGATTTGAGCGAAGCTCTCGGCCAGGAATATGTTGCCCGCGTCTTCGCGGCCGATAGCAAGGAGCGCATGCTGAAACTCGTCCATGCGCTTGAAGCCGCACTGAGTTCGGACATTCAGCAGGTGGACTGGATGAGCCCGGCCACCAAAAAGGCAGCCCTGGCCAAGCTCGCTACCATTGACAACAAAATCGGCTATCCGGATCATTGGCGCGACTATTCCAGCCTCGCGATCGTTCGCGGTGACGTCTTGGGGAATGCGTTTCGTAGCGGCGCATTCGAGATGAATCGCCAGCTGAGCAAGATAGGAAAACCGGTGGATCGCGCCGAATGGATCGTCTCTCCCTCGGTGCCCAACGCGGGCTACGATCCGCAACTCAATTTGATTATCTTCCCAGCTGCGATTCTGCAGCCGCCGCTATTTGACCGGCAGGCGGATGACGCCGCCAATTTTGCCGCCATCGGAGCCATTATTGGGCACGAGTTGACGCATGGCTTCGACGACCAAGGCCGGAAGTTCGACGGCGATGGGAACCTTCACGATTGGTGGTCGGCCGAAGACGGTAAGGCATTTGACCAGAGAGCACAATGCATCGCCGATGAATATTCCGGCTTTGAAGCCACCGAGGGAGTGAAGCTGAACGGCAAGCTGACGCTCGGAGAAAACACCGCCGATAACGGCGGCTTGCGAATCGCCTTGATGGCTCTCGAAAGCGCTCCTTCGAGCGAGACTCCGACCGGGCCAGATGTGGATGCATTGACCCCACAGCAGAGATTCTTTATCGCTTATGGCGAAAGCTGGTGCTCGAACTCGACGCCCCAGTATCGGCGCATGTTGGTGCAGACTGATCCCCACTCGACGCCGCCAGCCCGGGTAAACGGAGTAGTTTCCAATATGCCGGAGTTCCAGAAAGCCTTCGGTTGCAAGAAAGGGCAACCCATGGTGCGGGAGAATGCCTGTCGGGTATGGTAACTGCGGGCGCCATCACCTTTTTAGGGGCGGCGAGCTATTCTGGATCTGGTCGAAGATGACTGAAGGGCGCAGGGAGTCAAGGTCCGCCAATTGCGGAATGTATTGCTTGCTCGCCGCCATATACCCCTGCTCGGCCACTTTGCGCCCCCGGTCGCGATACCACTCTCNNCCGAGCCGCGGCAATATCCTGGTCGGTGACCTGCTTGCCGCCCTTCTGTACCTTTCCCGCAATCCCGAGGAGCGCCTTCAGCTTCTGGGAAATGTCCGCCTCCGTGAAATTGAGCTTCACTTGGGCGACCAATTCTTCATTTCCATCCAGGTGCGCTGCAGCCACCGCCCCATGGATGGTCTGGCAGTAATAGCAATCGTTCTGGGCCGACACGTAGGTGGCAATCAACTCACGCTCCCCTCGGGTCAGAGTGCCGGGTGCTTGCAGCAACTGATCGACCAGTTCATTGAGCGGCAGCGCAGTCTCGGGACGAAAAGCAAACAGTCCGCGAATTCCCGGCAACCCTTCCGGGGTAGGAATATGTGCCATACGAGCATCCTCCTCGTTCCATCCTGTATCTTGCTGGTCTATCTTGCGGGTCTAGGCGCTGGCGGCCCCCGCGAAAAACTGGAGCAGTTCGGAGGCGACCGCTCCGGGATTGTTCAACGGAATGAAATGACCCGAGTCAACCATCACCACTTTGGATTGAGGGATCAAAGCCGAGGCCCGATGCGCGAAGGATTCCGGTATGGCCTGGTCGCGCGAACCCTGAAAAATGAGCGTCGGAACCAGAAGTTGCGGCAACATAGCGGCGATCGGACCGAGTACTTCCCGGGGATTTCCCCAGCGTAGGATGGACATCAGCCGCCAGGCACCGAACGGGCCGGAAAACGGCGCATGGAAGTCTTCGACAGCGCTCGTTAGGTCCGCGTCCCCCTCCTCGACCGCGGATCGCATCGCGAGGTTCCAAAAAATGGCATTNNACCGCCGGCGACAGCAGGGCCAATCGCTCGACACGTTCCTGAAAACGGTAGGCATAATGCACGGCGATGGCGCTTCCGGCATCGTGCCCCACCACGTGCCACTTATCGATCTTGTTTTCCACCCGGATTTGCTCGATCCGGTCGGTCAGCGCTTCGAGTTCCTTGAGGCCATGACCGGCGTTGGGACTCTTTCCCAGGCCGGGTAAATCGACGGCCAAGCAAGTGAATCGGCCGAGCAGCTTGTCGATGACGCCGGTCCAGAGCTGGCTGCTGGTCGGGATGCCGTGTATGAACAAGACCGGGTAGCCTGATCCGCGGGAAAGCAAATACATGCCGTACCCCTTTCACAGCCAAACCACGATTAGCTTCGCGACTCCTGCCGCATCAGCCGTTTGCAGAGCTGATAGAAGATCCAGGCACTCATTCGGAAAAATCCCAGCAACAATCCAAGAAAGAGCGTCGAGAAAATCCCGTCTGGTCTGAGCCGCCCGTACACCACATTCAGGCTCCAGGCTGGACTGGTATAGACCGTTCCCGAACTTCCTAGACCCATGCGATTCCTTACCGGCGGCTCGTATATGATTTTTTCGATTCCGTCGTTGAAAAACTTCGCCATCTGCACCACCCGGCTGCCGTAGCACATCCTGGCTCTCGCCGGCAGAGTGCCCCGCTTGCGGTGCCGCAGGATCAGCCGAGACGCTTCGGCGCCTTGCCGGAGAGCCGCGGTCACTCCATTGGAAGTCATGGGATCCACCATCGAAGCGGCTTCCCCGGCAATCAGCCAGTTCGGCCCGGCGACTCCGCGGTAGACGCGACAGCGGAACGAAGTCACACTGGGGGCGTCGAGAGCGCCCGCCTGCAACAGCGGCTCAAAACGCGGAAATCGCATCAGTTGTTGCTGGAAAATATCCTCGACCGCCAATCCCTGCTCTCGCATGGCCTTCATTCGCTGACCGGTCGTGACGTATCCGACGCCTACGGTCTGAGGATTGATAGGGATTTCCCAAATCCAGTCCAGGTATTCCGCGGGCATGGGATCCATGTAAAGCGTGGTTCCGTCAATCGGGTCGGAAACCGGGTAATAGGTCCACACCGCCACCTTCGCGGGCCCATGTTGAATGGCGGGTAGGTTGAACTCGCGCCCCAGCAAGCTGCTAGAGAACCCGGAAGCGTCGATAAACCAGGGAGAGGAAAACCGCCCCCGGGCGGTGTGGACCGATAAAATCCTTTTTCCCTGGCGTTCCACCCGGACAATCTTGTCTCGCACCAGAGTGACGTTCTGTCCGTCCACCATTTTGGCGAGCTCCTGGTCCAGGCGTACCCGGTCCACATGCAAGGTCCGTAACTCGATATAGAAAGGCGCCCCGCCCAGCCAGGGAGTCGGAATATAGTCCGCGGACGAGCCGTCGCGCATCTTCACCACCACATGCCGCTTCCAGGTCGCCGCCTGCTCGCTGATCAAATGCTCCATAGGCAGACCGAGAGCCTTCAACAGCTCAGGAGCCGACCAATCGAGCGATTCGCCGACCGGCGGTCGAACGGTTTCTACGGGCTCGATGCAGATGACTTCGAGGCCGGCTTTTGCCAGGTGCAGCGCGGCTGCCTTTCCTGCCAAACCGCCGCCCAGCACGGTTACGTCGCAAACGGTGTCAGACTTCGGGGCGGATATCGGTTCACTGTCTGACACCAAATGGTTCCTAGCTCAGAGACGGTGAGCCTCCGGAGGCATGGCGCCAAGCTATCAGCCTCGGTTTGAGTGCATCAATAATAGAAAACAACTACAGTACGGGGCCTGGGTGAGTACCCGGCCAGCGGATCGGCAGAATGGGTGTTCGACAGGGGGGAGGCGAGGGCACGATCATGGACGCTTGGGGTATTTGACAATACTCCGCAGCTACCCCCAGAGTCCCCTTTTCTGGCAAATTTCATCACTTCGCGACTCGCAGCGAACAAGTCGGTGGCTCGGACCTCTCCCGATACGGCTGGAGGTCACGGCCCTCACCCTTTTGAAGCTCCCGGAAGCTCATATATTGATCGGGTATGATTGCGGGTAGGTTCCGGGAAAGTCGAGGACTCAGCGATGCGCTTGGCGTGGCCGATTCGAATGCAGAGGCGAATCGGATTGCGTGTGCGAATCGAGACCGCGTTGGTTCCTGTGCTGTTGGCCGCGGCTGTCGGATGTGGCGGAGGGGGCATGGCGCCCGAGGGAGGTTCGAGCCTTGCGCTTTCGCTGGCCAATAGCACGGCGCAGGTGTTTCAGGGGCAGTCTTCGGTCACGGTGAATGCCAACCTGACTCGCAGCGGATCGACCGGCACCGTGGCGCTGACGGTCTCCGGGCTACCGCAGGGCGCAACTGACCAGATCCAATCGCCAGGCTCGGGCTCGAGCGGCAGCGTCGCCTNNTCGCCAGGTTCGGGCTCGAGCGGCAGCGTTGCCTTCAACGCGGGAACGGCGGCGGCAGGGGCCTATGCGGTGACCATCCAGGCAAGCGATGGAACCCTGTCGAGCACAGCCAATCTGAATCTCACGGTGGGGGCGTCGGCCGCGATCATGCGCGGCCCTCAGGGGACCTTCAGCGTTGCCATGTCGACCGCGTTCCAGCCGGCGGAATGGGACGATCAATTCTTCACCCTGAATCCCTCGGCACCCACGACGCTGGGCAATCTCGAACCGCACCACATTCGTCTGCAGGCCGTGTCCGAGGGTGTGCCGCAGGGAGCTGCGGGGACCAGCCTGACGACCTGGGACTTCGCCACTGTCGATGCCATCACGCAGCCGGTGCTGGGGGTGGGGGATCACAGTCCGGAGTTTCAGATCGCTAAGGCGCCTCCGTTCATGTACACCAACAATGACAGCAGCGACAGTTTTCTCGATCTCACCTTTCAGCAGTTTGCCGGATACACGCAGAATCTGGTGCGCTACTACGCCACCGGCGGATTTATGGCCAATGGGCAGCTCTACGCTTCGCCAGCCTACCCCGCCGACCCGGTTACCTGGTGGGGCATCTACAACGAACCCAATATCAACAACAATCTGACGCCCGAGCAGTACGTGACCCTGTTCAATACCGTGGTGCCGGCGATGCAGGCGATTGATCCATCGATCAAGATTGTCGGACTGGAACTCGCGGACTTCGCTGGGCAGGAAGCGGCCTGGGTTCCGCCCTTCGTCAGCGGCGTGACTGCCCAGGTGGATGTGATGGCCACGCACTTTTATTCCACTTGTAACCAGAAAGACAGCGACACCACGGTCTTTCAGTCGGTGCCGGGATTCGTCACCGACGTCGAGGCTACCTATTCGGCGATGGCCACCAACCCGGCGCTTGTGTCGGTGCCGTTGTGGGTGACGGAGAACAATGTGAACGCCGACTACGACGCGGGGAACGGGATCAGCGCCTGCAACGGCACGCTGTTTGTGACCGATCTGCGGGGCTCGAGCGCATTTTTCGCGGCGTGGCGGCCGTATGTCTTTTCGCGACTGGGCAAGGCGGGCGTACGCGCGCTCTATCACTGGGACTACGGCGCCGACGCTCAGTACGGCGAGGTCGACTACAACACGGGCGCGCTCCAACTGAGCTACTGGGTGGACTACTGGCTGGGACGCGAGTTCCCCGCTTCCCCGGGATCGAACCTGCTCGAATATTCCTCGACCGACGATGCGGAGCTCGAAGTATTGCCGGTGATCAATGCCGATGGAAGCGTTGTGATCATGGTGGCTGACCATGCGGTGAATGATCCCATGACCGACAACAACGGACCCGGCGCACCCCGCAGTGTGCTGCTGGATGTTTCGGCGCTCGGAACATTTTCGAGCGGCAGCCTGCTCGTGATTGACGCCAAGACAAGCGCGGCCGATGGTCCGACGGCCGCTGCGCTGACGCCGGCGGCGCAGATGACGATTTCTCTCGCCGGGTATGGCGTGGAGTTCTTGACCCTGAAGCCATAACCTTGAGCAACGCCGGGGAACGGGACCGTCCCGGGCTCAAGCGAAACGTTCCGAAAGGCAGTTCGGCAGTCTATGAAACCAGAAATATGCAACCCCCCCGATTCCACAAGAATCACCCGCCGCCGGCTATTGGGGAATACCGCCCGGCTCGCGGCGGCGGCCTTCGCATCTTCCTTCCTGCCCCCAAACCTACAGCGGGCGCTAGCGAAGACAACCCGGCCCGGCTCCTTTCGCGATATCAAGCATGTTGTCCTATTGATGCAGGAGAACCGCTCCTTCGATCACTACTTTGGCACTATGGCGGGGGTGCGCGGATTCGATGACTCCACGGCTTTGCAATTGTTCACCGGAAAATCGGTATTTCACCAGCCCGACGTGGAAAATCCAAACGGGTACCTGTTGCCCTTTCATCTGGACACGCGCCAGACGAGCGCGCAGAAAATCCCCTCCACCAACCATAGCTGGAAGGTGCAGCATGAGTCCTGGAACGGCGGCCGGATGGACCGATGGCTGCCGGCGCATCGTAAAGCAGACGGCGTGAATGGACCGTATGTGATGGGCTATCACACCCGCGCCGATATTCCATTTCAGTTTGCTCTGGCCGAGGCTTTTACCATTTGTGATGCCTATCATTGTTCGGTCCTTGGACCGACCTATCCCAACCGGATGCACTGGATGACCGGAATGATTGACCCCGAAGGAAAATTCGGCGGCCCCGTGACCCGCAACGATCCGATCAGGGGAGGTTTCACCTGGACTACCTACGCCGAGCGACTGGAGCAGGCCGGGATCAGTTGGAAGCTTTATCAGCAGGCGGATAACTACGAGTGCAACATGCTGGAGTATTTCAGGACATTTCAAAACGCTCGACCGGGCTCGCCGCTCCATACCAAGGGCATGTTGCACGGTCCGGAGGATCAGTTTGAACAGGACGCGCTGAACGACAAGCTGCCGGCAGTCTCCTGGATCATTCCCACCGGACCCGCTTCAGAGCATCCTGATTTCATGCCGGCGACGGGCGCGGCATTTGTTGCCAGCAAAATTGATGCCATCGCTCGCAATCCCGAGGTTTGGGCCAAGACGGTTTTCATTTTGGACTACGATGAGAATGACGGCATCTTCGACCACGTCGCGCCGCCCGTGCCACCGCCCGGCACGCCGCGCGAATTCGTGGGGGGGCTGCCGATCGGGGCCGGATTCCGCGTGCCGTGTATTATCGTCTCCCCCTGGACCGCTGGCGGGTGGGTATGCAGCCAGCCCTTCGACCACACCTCCGTGTTGCAGTTTCTGGAGAAATTCACCGGCGTCCCGGAACCGAATATCAGCGATTGGCGTCGCCAAACCTTCGGTGATCTGACCTCGGCGTTTCGTTTCGCCAAAGTCGAAGGCAAGCCACCCGTTCTGCCGGATGCAAAAAGCCTCCTCGTATCAGCCGAAAATGAGGCGGCTCATTTGCCCAAGCCCATGTTGCCGGGAGCCAACCAGATGCTGCCCTTGCAGGAGAACGGGAAACGCAAACGGGTTCCGTGATGACCGCGATACCTATCTCGGACTTAAGCTCTCTCCTCGACCTGAGTACGCGCAGCAGCAGGGACCGGACCCAGAACGGTAGACGACGAAAAAGCCGGAACGCTGCTTCCGGCTTTTCGTTTGGGTTCACCGTGGATTCGTTAGTCAGTGGAGAGCAATTACGACATTTTCTTCGTCATTCGCTGAGCCTCGGGCGATTTTAAGCTCCCGCTCCAGTTTGGAGGCGGGAATCGTCATGCCTTGTTCACCCGCGTCTCCCCATACTTCGGCCAGGAAGTACTGGTTGCCCAGATGATGGAACACCAGCTTGGCGCTCGTTTTGCTGGGACCTTGCCACTGGGCCTGCGAGTAGATGGGCTTCATAGTCTGGCCGTTGCTAATCTCGGTCAGGCTTTGGCTTACGGCTTTAATTTTGTAGGTGCCGGCAGGCAGTTGCGTCTGTCCTACATTGAACGCGAACGGTACATTGGCCTGCACAGCGGACTGAGCGGCGGCGCCGGCGGCGGTGAGCAGGAGCGACAGCGCCACCAGCGATAGGGTCCCGATTAGGTTGCGTTTCATAAATCCTCCTAGGGGGCTCCTTGCAGTGGAACCCAAACTGAATTTGTCTCTCAAACTCCTCAGCGCCTTCCCTGGAAGCTTGCGGTGACGCAGCGATGTATTGCATGCTCCCGGCCAAACCCGAATGTGGGTTCCCCGGCGGCGCATTTTGCTGATTTTGCAACAAGATAACTGGCAGCCGTCCTCGTCCACGCTCTCAGCCGACCTCAAAGCGGTAGTCGAACGCTTACCGCGAGTAGCTTTTTGGTTCCGCAGTGGCGGGGGTCGATTGGACGATGCTCCTCCGCTACTTTCGGTACACTGGGCAAGAGGCGGCGAGGGGTGAGGGTGAGGCCGGGAGGAAGGCGGGCCGGATTGTTCTCGGCAAGTCGGCCAAGCCGGTAGAACTACTTCGTACCCAAGGGGTCTGATTCCAGGCCAATCCGCTCATTCACCGCGTTTCGAAATCGCTGATCTGCGAGACATTCACTACCTCAAATGACTATTTTCTGCCGTTGTCTTGTCGCTGCCACCCTCGCCATCCTTGGGACGAACATCAGCCATGCACAGGCGAAGCCTGGGACCTCAGATATTCCGATCGGCTTCACCGCACCTAGATCGGACTACGACTACACCAAGCGAGTAGAGATGGTCCCCATGCGGGACGGGGTGAAGCTCTACACGGTTATTGTGGTTCCCAAAGGGGCGACACATGCTCCGATTCTGCTGACTCGTACTCCCTATGATGCTGCGGGCCGTACGATGCGGACGGAATCGCCCCACATGCTCGATGAGCTTCCCCAAGGCGACGATGTATTCGTCAGGGCAGGATACATTCGCGTGTTCCAGGATGTTCGGGGCAAGTACGGTTCCGAAGGCGGCTACCTCATGACGCCTCCGCCGCTCGGACCGCTGAATGCAAGCGGAGTGGACGACTCGACCGATGCATACGACACCATCGACTGGCTGGTGAAAAATGTGCCGGAATCCAACGGCAAAGTGGGCATGATTGGCTCCTCCTACGAGGGCTTTACTGTGGTGATGGCATTGATACATCCGCACCCGGCGCTAAAGGTAACGGCGCCGGAAAGCCCCATGGTCGACGGCTGGATGGGGGATGATTGGTTTCATTACGGTGCTTTTCGCCAAGTCAATCTCGACTACTTCACGGAACAGACCACGGCCCGGGGGAAGGGCTCCCCCATACCCAGGGAAGGCTACGATGATTACACGAACTTTCTCAGAAAAGGGTCCGCGGGCGACTTTGGACAGTCTGGCGGTCTCGAGCAA
>PKYX01000110.1:5960-6153 GCA_003132825.1 Acidobacteriaceae bacterium | reverse complement strand
ATACGACGGGATGGATTGATCACCTGATGATTACTTCTGGCAGCGATAACAAGGATCTGGCTTACCGGTTTCTGGAGTTCATGATCGAAGCGCAAACCCAGAAAACGGTGACGGATGTGACCGGCTATACTCCGGCAAACCCGCAAGCAGCGCAATCGATGACTCCGGAGGAAATCAAGAGCCTGCACCTGGA
>PKYX01000110.1:0-5829 GCA_003132825.1 Acidobacteriaceae bacterium | reverse complement strand
CGATTCGCAACCTCGCCAAGTCTTTTGGCGGCAGCCCGGTGTTGCGCGATATCTCGCTTCAGGTCGCAGAAGGCGAGTTCCTTACTATTCTGGGGGAAAGCGGTTCGGGAAAGACGACGTTGCTGCGCATCATTGCGGGCTTCGAAAATGCCACCTCCGGTGAAATCCTCATGGCGGGCGAGCGGCTGGACGCACTGCCTCCCTATCGCCGCCGCGTCAACACCGTCTTTCAGCACTACGCATTATTTCCCCACTTGACGGTCGAGGAGAACGTAGGCTATGGCCTGCGCGTCGCCCAACGGCCTAAAGCCGAAATCCAGACGCGCGTCGAACAGGCGCTGGCCATGGTGAAGATGACGGTCTTTGCCCGTTCGAAGCCCGCTAAGATCAGCGGCGGCCAGCAGCAGCGCATCGCCTTGGCCCGGGCGCTGGTGAATCGGCCGCGTCTGCTCTTGCTCGATGAGCCGCTCTCCGCGCTCGACGCCAACCTCCGTCGCCAAATGCAGGTCGAACTGAAATCCCTGCAACGCGAAGTTGGCATCTCTTTCGTCTTTGTCACGCATGATCAGGAGGAAGCCATGGTCATGTCAGATCGCATCGCATTGTTGCGCCAAGGCGAACTGGAGCAGGTCGCCTCGCCGCGCGAGATCTACAATCATCCCGCAACTGCCTATACGGCGCAGTTCATTGGCCACACCAATCTCCTGCGGGGTGAGGTAAAGGATGGTGTGGCGCGCTGCCACTCGCTCGGCTGGCGGGTTGCTCTGGCGGATGGTCCGGCACTTTTCTCGTTACGTCCGGAAAACATTCGCATCACCGACGATACCGCGCGGGCTTCTGCTCAGGACACGGTGCGGGTTCGAGCCACCATCTGCCGGCAGGCATTTCACGGCGCCACCGACTTGCTCGAAGTCGAGTGTCCGGATGGGCTCAGGCTCTCGCTGCGAACCGCCAGCGGCTCAGATCATGGAAGCGTTCTCGAGCTTGAATTCTCGGCTGCCGCTGCCCGGCCGGTCCGCGAATCGCTTCCCCACGAAGGAAGCCGGAAACGCTGATGTTCTCACGCGCCTACCGAGCCGCCGTCACCCTGCCCCCTTTGCTCTGGGTCTCTGCCTTCCTGGTCATTCCCTACGCCCTGCTCTTCGGTTACAGCTTCTGGTCAGTATCGCCGTCGCAAAATATCGTCCATGCCTGGACCCTGGACAACTATCGCGAACTGCTGCGGGTGAACGTCTATCTCGAAACGTTGTTTCGCTCCATGGGGATCGCAGCCCGGGTTACGATCTTCTCCCTGCTGCTCGGCTATCCTCTCGCTTATTACCTCTCGTTCCACGCGGGCAGGCGAAAGGATTTGTTCTATCAACTGGTCATCATTCCTTTATGGGTCAGTTACCTGGTCCGTGCCTACGCGTGGAAGACGATTCTCGGCACCGACGGGGTCCTCAACACCTTGCTGCAGTACCTGCACCTGGCCAAACATCCGCTGGAGTTTCTGCTCTACAGCCCATTCGCGGTGGTGCTGACACTCACGCACATCTACACGCCATTCGCCATACTTCCCATCTACGCCTCACTCGAGCATATCCCGCGCAATCTGGTCGAAGCCTCGCATGACCTCGGAGCCTCTCCCTGGCAAACCTTCTGGCGGGTGATTTTTCCCCTTTCCATTCCCGGAATTTTGGCCGGGGCTACCTTCGCTTTTGTGCTGAGCCTGGGAGACTTTCTTGCTCCCCTGCT
Organism: Acidobacteriaceae bacterium; assembly: GCA_003132825.1. Lineage (GTDB taxonomy): Bacteria > Acidobacteriota > Terriglobia > Terriglobales > Acidobacteriaceae > PALSA-270. The sequence goes on along the minus strand of PKYX01000110.1, from coordinate 4,092 downwards.
GCTGGGCGGCCCGAGCGGCATCATGATCTCGAACATTGTAGTGAGCCTGTTTGGCGCGGCCTACAACTGGCCGCTCGGGGCGGCTATTTCATTCTGCATGCTGGCCCTGGTCGTCGGTCTGCTCTTCCTTTCGGAGAATCTGGAGAAGAAATGGAGCTTCCAATGAATCCTGGCAGCCGAGCCCGTGGCCCCGGTTGGCTGCCCTGGCATGCGTTCGCGGTCTTTGCGTTTCTCTATCTGCCCATCGTCACGCTCATGGTTTACTCGTTCAACGGAGCAGGCGTTGGCGGATTCCCCCCCCGCAACCTGACGCTCGACTGGTACCGAGTGCTGTTTGCGGACGACGCGATTTGGACTTCTGTGGGGAATAGCCTGCTCGTGGCTTTTGCAGCCATGGCAATCGCGCTGCTTTTCGGCATTCCCGCCGCCCTGGCTTTGGATCGCGCTCATTTCCCAGGAAAGGCTCTATTCCGCCGACTGGTGCTTTTGCCGCTCATCTTGCCCGGCATCATCACCGGACTTTCGCTGCTCATGCTGTTCCGCGAGGCCGATCTAAAGTTGGGCCTGCTGACGATTGTCCTCGGCCATGGCACGGCGCTGATTTCGGTGGCCACCACAGAAGTATTTGCCGGTTTGCAGAAACTCGACCGCGCGCAAGAAGAAGCCAAAGGAGTTGGCGGTGATCACCGAGTGCTGCACGGGCTGCGCCGGCTCACCTGCCTGCGTGGAATATTGCCCGGTCGAAGACTGCATGTTCTGGGTGCCGGATGAGGATCATCCGCCCTTCGGCCGCATTCAGGTGGACCCCATTCTCTGCATCGGCTGCAAGAAATGTATCAGCAAGGGCCCCGACGGCTGCTTCCTGGACGGCTGCCCGTGGGATGCGATCGTCATGGTCGAGACCACCGAGGTCGAGAAAGAAGTCGGCGTGATGCCGATTTAGCCTTCAGCCCTCGGTTCTCAACCCTCAACTTTCACTATGCGCGCCCTGGGTGCGCATTTTACTTCTCATGGCCCCTCCGGAAAAACCAACTCTGTCCCGTCCCGATTGATTCCACGGTCCCTGCCGGCGCTCCGGCCGGGATTTTCAGCCACTGCGAGGCATCCGCTACTGCGCGCGCTCGCGAATCGCCTGCTCGGTCAGCAGCGCTTGCTGGCGAACTTGGTCCGGAATATTCGGCAGCTCGCGCTCGTAGGCGACGATAGCCGGCAGATCGTCGGGCCGGCCGACCAGGTAGAGTCCGCGCAGTGCTTCCCAAACTTGTTCGGTGTCGGGTTCAACCGTTGCGAGGTCAGCACCCGCGACCATGCCTTGGCCGCTCTCGGCCATTAGCGTGCGCAAGCGCCCGCTGATGGGCGAGCGAATTTCGATGGTCTGGCGGCCGGTCTGTAGCTTGGCGATGATGCCGCCTTGATGGATGAATGTTCCCCGGGCGCTGGTGTCGAGCACGGTGCCGGATTGCGGGGCCGTTACCTCGGCCGGCTGCAGCAGGGCGACGATCTGCGGGCGCCCCGAATCGTCGCCGAAGCGCACCAAAGACAACGCCGCATTTCCCCGCACGGTGAGTGAGGGGTCGTTGAGCATTTGCAGCAGCGCTTGGTGGAAGCCCGGACCCGAGGTGTCTTGACCCATGACCCAGGCGTCGGTGTTGCGGACTTCGTCGACCGGGTAGGACGCCAGACGCACCACGTCCGGATACCAGCGGGCCACTGCGGCGTCGTGCCGCATGATGCGTTCGCCGATCTGCACCAGCACATGCTGGATGTGGCGCGGCTTTTTGTCGTCCTGCAGATATTCCGTGATCTGCTGGTCGGAAAGCCGTCGCCCGAACCACGTGTTCCACCAGAACAAACCCGGCATCAACAGGATGAGCCAGGCGGTCACCAGGAACAGAATGCGGTTGCGAGCGGACATGCGCGCGCGAGGCTCGCGTGGGGTCACATTCGGTAGCGAAATCGGATCAGCGGACATGGCGGAGTTATTTGACCACAGTGGACATCCCGAACACAGGGGAAACTTTAGTCGACCACGTCGGCATCCATCACCCGGTCCTGCTCCAGGTAGTGGGAAACGGCGTACTGGGCGAGGAGCGGAGTCTGCAGGCGGATTTCGGCACCGATCCACTCGCCCTTGTTGTGGGGGGCGCCGGGGGCATGATTGCAGCGTCCGCCGCTACCGAACTGGGGGCCGAAGTCGGCGCTCTGGATTTCATCGTACTGGCGGATTTCTCGCCAAGCTTCGTCGCCTACCGTGCCCGAGACATCGATTTTGAGCCGTACGATGGTCATGGCATCATTTCGCCACCGCGCCGCTGCGAAAATCAAGAGCGGCTGCCGATCTCTGTGGCCCTCCGGTCGGCGGTGCAACGGCTTTCTTAGCCGAAGACTCTGGTCATGCGCCTGGTTTGGTCGTCCGCCGATTTACCATCACGAAGCACAGCCCGAACATAAACAGGGTGAATAGCGTCAGCGTCGCCATCGATTCCGGCAGCGAAAACACTTGCGGGGCGGCCGGATAGAGCAGATCGCGCAGCGCCTCCACACCGTAGGTCAGGGGATTGATCTTCATGACAAACTGCAGCCAGCCGGAGGCGCCCGAAAGCGGAAATAGTGCGCCCGACAGCAGCCAAAGAGGAATCAGGAACAAGTTGATGATGGCGTGAAAAGCTTGGCTCGAGTCCATGGGCCAGGCGATGGCGAATCCGAGCGCGGTGAGGGAGAATGAAGTCAGAAAAATCGTCAGCGCAATCAATAGGAAGCCGAGGGGATCAATGTGCACCCCCAGCAAGGGCGCAAAGGCCAAGAAAATCATGCCCTGGATTGCGGCCAGCGTGGTCCCGCCCAAAACCTTTCCCAACACAATCGCAGAGCGAGGCACGGGAGCAACCAGCACGGAGAGCAGGAATCCCTCCTTGCGGTCCTCAATCACCGACATCATGGTGAAAATCGAAGTAAAGAGCACGATCATAATCAAGGCGCCGGGATAAAAATAATCCAGGTAATGCCGTTGGCCTGCGGCGTCGCCCGAGCGGAACGAGGTACCGAAGCCGGATCCGATGACCACCCAGAACAGGAGGGGGGAAGCGATCACGCCCACCACCCGCGCTCGCTGGCGATAAAAACGAACCACTTCCCGCCACCACAGGGTAAAGGCAGGAAGGACGACTCCATTGGAAACCGGCACGATCGACGGCAGGGTTGTGCTTGGGGTTGCCACGTCAGCTCGTTTTCCGCGCCGCTGGCGCTTGGGATTTGGACCGCAGACGCTTGCGGATATCCAGGAAGGCGTTCAGAAAAAGAATGCCCGAAAGCGTCAGCAGGATCAAGCTCATGAACAGACCATCCACGGTGGTGATGGTTCCGTTCCTGAGTGTCCAGGCGATTCCGAGCAGCGGAATAATGCCCAGCAGGATAGAGAGCAACGTCATGGGTTCGGTCCAGTGATCCGAAAGCTGCCGGGCTTTGCCCGGGCCGACAGCCGAAGGCGGCCGTCCTTACCTGTTTGGTGCCCTTGCCGTAGCGCCGGCACTACGGTTGGCTGCCTTCGGTCCAGAATTTGTGTCCGGTGCGGCGGATGAAGACATCCTCCAGCGATGGCTTGCTGATCGAGATGGCATCAATCTCGCTGGGAAAACTCTCTACCAGATCAGTCATGAAGCGATGGCCGTTGGTTCGCTCCAGGCGAATCTGCCCTTCGAGCACTTGAGCATCCACATGGAAGCGCTCGCGCATGCGCGCGGCGAGCGAGTCTGCGTTCGGCGTATCTAGCAGAATCACGTCGCCGCCGATTTCCTGCTTGAGCTCTGCCGGAGTGCCGAGTGCCACTAGTTTCCCTGCGCTCAGGATGGCCAGCCGGTCGCAGCGCTCGGCTTCCTCCATCAGATGAGTGGTCACAATCACCGTGACCTGTTCCTGGTCGCGGAGAATTCCGAGATATTGCCATAAGTCGCGGCGGGCTCCGGGATCAAGCCCGGTGGTCGGCTCATCGAGCAGCAAGACCGAAGGACGGTGCAGCAGACCCTTGGCCAGTTCCAGCCGCCGCTGCATGCCGCCCGAAAAGGTCTCGGCTTTTTCCTGGGCCCGGTCCGCTAG
>PKYX01000065.1 GCA_003132825.1 Acidobacteriaceae bacterium | reverse complement strand
CTGCGCGAGTATTTTCGGACGCTGGTCAAACGCCGCTGGGTGATCGTCGCCAGTGTGGCCCTCATCTTTGGGGTAGTTTTCATCGCCACCCTCCGTTCCACGAGGATTTACGATGCCTCGGGCAGCATCGCCATCAACAAGCCGGATCCCATGACGTTCAACTTCAAGGATTCCGCAGGCACTGGCATGNNGGCAGGAATTCGGCGGTAATGGAAGCCAGCCTACGTCATCCCTTGGCCTTACCACCGACGCTTTGCAGCCCAACTCGACGGTGACCTCGCGGTTGCTGTCTGGCTTCAGAAACAATCTGACTGTCTCGGCCGTTCCCGACACGCGAATTATCGAGATCCACTATCGCAGCCCGGACAACGAACTGGCCGCCCGCGTGGTCAACACCCTGATGAGCACGTACGTGGAGCAGAACTTCAAGACCCGTTTTGAATCCACCATGCAGGCTTCCGACTGGCTCTCCCGACAGTTGGTGGACCTGCAGATGAAGGTTGAGACTTCGCAGGAAAAGCTAGTCCAGTATCAGAAAGAACACGAGATTCTGGGCATTGATGAGAAGCAGAACATCATCACCAGCAAGCTCGACGAACTCAACCGGGAACTGACCGCAGCGGAATCGGACCGGATGGAGAAAGAATCCCTCTATCACCTGGTGCAATCCGAGGATTTGGATACGGTGGCGGCAGCGGCCACCAACGCGAGTGGCGACAGAGGCAGCGTGGCGGGTGGTTCCTCGCTGCTCGAGAGGTTGCGCGAACAAGATGCCGATCTGAAAATCCAGACGGCCCAGCTCAGCACGCAATTTGGACCGTCTTATCCCAAGGTCGCCGAGCTGACCAGCCAAGCGAAAGAGGTGGAGGCCCAGATTCAGATTGAACTGAAGAAAGCACTGGGCCGGGTACGCGGAGAGTACATGGCTGCCCTGCAACGCGAGAACTTGCTGAGCGGAGCCATGGACAAGCAGAAGCAACAGGCCAACCAGCTCAACGAAAGCGCCATCGAGTACAGCCTGCTGAAGCGCGATCTCGAGAGCAACCGTACCCTGTACGAGGGGTTGCTCGAGAAACTGAAAGAGGCCGGAGTCACCGCCGGGCTGCGCTCCAACAACTTTCGTACGGTCGATGTGGCGCGGGTTCCGACGACGCCCGCGGAGCCGAACGTTCCTCGGAATCTTGCGTTTGCGCTGGCCTTGGGGTTGACCACGGGCGTCGGACTGGCATTTCTCTTGGAGGCGGTCGACAACACGGTGCGCACGCCGGAGCAGGCGCAAGTCATTTCCGCGCTGCCTTCGCTCGGCATGATACCTCTCGGCTCGAAGAGTAGCACCGAGGTGAGCGGCAAGCAGCGGCTTTCGGTCACCTCCTCGAAAGAAGCGGTCGAGCTGATCACGCAGTCACGTCCGCAGTCGCAGATGGCGGAGTCCTACCGCGCCTTGCGTACTTCCCTGCTGCTGACATCTCTCGGTGCGCCGCCCAAAGTGATCCTCATCACCAGCGCGTTGCCGCAGGAGGGAAAAACTACTACCAGCCTCAACTGCGGCATCGTTTTGGCGCAGAAGGGCAGCCGAGTCTTGTTGATGGATGCCGACCTGCGCCGACCGAGCATTCATAAGGCCCTCGGAATGGGACCCCGGACCGGGCTCAGCAATGTACTGACGGGCGGCGCCACGGTGCAGCAGGCGACGGTTCGTTCGACCGTGCTCCCGACCCTGTTTGTGCTACCGGCCGGAACTCCGCCGCCCAACCCGGCCGAGCTTCTGGCCTCGGCGAACATGGGCGACATCCTCGCCCAGCTGCGGGAGCAATACGATCACATTGTGATCGATACGCCTCCCGCTTTGTCGGTGACGGACGCGGTCATTATGTCGACTCGGGCGGATGCGGTAGTTTTGGTCATTCGGTCGGGTCAAACCACGAAGCAGGCTCTGCGCCGGGCGCGCGATATCCTGGCACGGGTGAATGCCAAGGTGGCAGGCGTGCTGCTGAACGCAGCTGATCTCACCTCTCCTGACTACTACTATTATTACGAATACCAGGGGAAGTACGGCAACCGCTACTATCAGGCGGACGATCCGCTCAAGGACGAGTTGGTGAGGACCGAGGAGCCCAGAGACAAGGCCACCTCGACGAGCGCGTAACCCGGGAAGCTGTTCGACGATTGCCTCTGTTCCCTCGTATGCGAATATCTCTCGACAGCCCAATCAAAAAAGTTGGCGTGTTGCTGGCAGGGGTGCTGGCGGCTAGCTTTTATCTGGTCCTCACTGCCACGGCATTCCTAGCCGCTCACTTTTCCGAGAAGCCAGAACTGGCGGACCTGCAGAAGGCGGCACATCTCGAGCCGAGTAACGCGGAATATCGTTACCTCCTCGGCCGCTACTTCTGGCTGGTACAGCATTCCCCCGACCAGGCCGTCGCCGCCTATCGGGACGCTGTCCGTCTGAACCCGCATCAGGCGCGCTATTGGCTGGATCTGGCCGGGGCTTACCAACTGCTGGGTGATACGAAAGAGCAGAGAGACGCTCTCGAACAAGGCATTCTCGCCGGTCCGACGACTCCGGAGGTCGCCTGGGAAGCAGCCAATCTGTATATCGTCGAGGGCGACACCGATAAGGCCCTCGTGCAATTCCGGGTGGTTCTCGAAAATGATCCGTATTTGCCAGGTGCGGCGCTCGAGCGGTGCTGGCGGATCAAACCTGACGTCGATGTTCTGCTGCGCGATGTGGTTCCTCCCCTGGCCATGGTCGACGTGGCATTCCTGGACTTGCTGGTCTCTAAGAAGGAGACCACTGCCGCCGCCAAAGTTTGGGCCCATCTCGCCCAGCTCCACCAGCCAGTGGAGAAGCGCTACGTCTTTAATTATCTCCAGTACTTGATCGCCCAGCAGCAGGTTGATCAAGCCCGACTGGTATGGCAACAGGCGGGCTATTTTTCGGGGCTCTCGGCCTACCAACCCAGCTCGGAGAACCTGGTGGTCAACGGAGACTTCAGCCTGGACATCCTGAATGGCGGCTTCGATTGGCTTTACCGACAGTCGCCCGAAGTCTCCCTAGCTTTTGACCCCACCCAGCCGCACTCCGGGAACCGTTCTCTGTCGATTGTTTTTAATAGTGCCGCGATCAATGATGCAGGCATACTGCAGATCATTCCCGTCGAGCCCAATACGAATTACGAGTTCTCCGCCAACTTCAAGGCCGAAGACATCGAGGGCGCGGGCGGACCGCAGTTTGTGATCCAGGACTTCTATACCGGAACCGCATACTTCTCGAGCGAAGACCTGAAAGACGCTGACTTCTGGAAACAGACCAGTGGAGACTTTATGACGGGACCGGATACCAAGCTGCTGGTCCTGCACATCGCACGGGTTCCGGCCGGTAGCCCCATCAAGGGCAGGCTCTGGATCGATGGCGTCCATTTGGGCGCCAAACCGCAACCAGGATAGGCGCCGGTGAATATTCCTGTACTTGTCACAAGCGATATGGTCGTCGACCCGCAGTCGAGTTCCTCCCTCGGCCGGATTGTGCTCTACGGCGTAGTCGGTCTTTTGCTGTTCGGGCCTCTGGCCTTTGGGGGCGCGGAGCC
>PKYX01000459.1 GCA_003132825.1 Acidobacteriaceae bacterium | reverse complement strand
CAACGCGGATCGCGAGCCAGGTCCGTGTTGGGGGCCCGGACCACAATCCCGACTCTGCGCTCCTTGTCGCCTCGCGGACTCACCGAGAACTGCGTATCGGTATTAAAGGTGTAGCGCGCTTCGTATCCCTCCACGGCCGCGGCCTGCCGGAGTAAATCCGGATCCCAGGTCTCCCCCAGGCCGACGGACTGGGGAAACTGCGTCGTGGGTAGAGGCTCGAGCCCGCGCCCTCCCCATCCACCCGGTCCGCCCAGTGCCACCCCGTGTAGGCCCTCAATGTGCGAGGAGCCTTGGATACCCAAACGAGGCACGCTCGGGTCCGTGCTCAGGGCTGCGATTTTCTCCTGCAACGTCATGAGAGACAGGATGTTGTTGACCCGTGCTTCGATGGGCAGATTCGGATTCTGAAAGGAATATTGATATTGCTGCCCAAACACCACACCTGTGCAGAGCAACATCAGGACGATGGCGGAGAAACAATTCGTTTTCATGGCACTCCTGATATTCAATTCAACCGCTGGCTACTCGACATCGGTGGCCTTTCGCGCGCCAGTATAGCCAAAACCGGGCATCTTCAGGAAATTCAAGCATTCGCCGTCACCATCGTTCGCCCCGGACCCTGTCCGGCCGAGAATCAATAGTTTGCAAGATATCCTCAGCGCCGCCACCGGTAATAACTCTCGTGCCTGTGTGCCCTTCTCTTGCCTGGTTCGGAGTGCAGAATCTTGCCGCGCAACCACAACCTATTCGGTGCGCAACGCGATCCCAGGCTCGATGGAAACGGCGCGGTGGGAGGCGAACTTGGCAAACCTAGCCGCAGAATTTGCAGGCAGCTTGGCGGGACTCAAAAGATCACGCTACTTCGGCAGCAGAATGTTCCCCAGCCAGGGAACGGGCAATGCGCCCTGGTCCAAGGCCCGGTCGTGGAACTCGGCGAGCGTGAAGTCCTTGCCTTTGGCCGCTTCATAGGCGCGGCGCAGGCGCCACCATTCGCTGGTGCCCACGTAATAGGTCGGTAACTGAGTGGAACTGAGCTTGGCGCGCTGCAATTTGCCCTCGGCCTCAGCTCGGGTCTGGAAGGCGTCGTTCATCATGAAGGACATCGCCTGGTCGTCCGTCATGTTCATGGTCTGCATGCGGACATCGAGGACGGTGTTGCCGACGGCGCGCAGCCAGACTTTCAGGTAGCTGAGGCGGTAACGGGGATCGCTATTGGCGAATCCCTGCTGCATCATGACCTGGGCGATGTACTCGGCCCAGCCTTCGACGTAGGCTCCGTTGCTATAGAGGCCACGGACGAGACGGCGGGTTACAGGCTGGATTTCGTTGGCATGCTCGGCCTGCACATAGTGGCCGGGCAGCGCCTCGTGAATGGTGAGCCACTGCAACACCCAGTTGTTGTACTCCCGCAGCTTCGACTCGGCCTTGTCTTCGGGCGTCTTCGGATCGATGGGCGTGACCCAGTACTGGGCCTCGGCGTTAGGATCGAGAGGCGGGGCAGAGTGGAAGCCAGCAACCGAGTAGATGCCACGTAGGAAGGGAGGCGTGGGGATGACCTTCAGGTTGTCGCGCGATTTCAGCGACACGATCTTCTTATCGATGATGAATTGCCGGATGCCCGCTAGATCGTCTTTCACGGTCTGCATCAAGTCGTCGCGATTGGGGCGATCGTCGGAAATCCTCTCGAGCACCTCGCCGATGACCTTGTTCTCGCGCTCCTGTGGGCCGAGGCTTGCGTGGTCGTCGTGATCGGGAAAATACTGCTTGTGTAGTGGTAGCGCGATCTCGAGCATTTCGGCGCGCGTTTTCTTGAGCTCGCCTTCCGCATCGGCCAGAGCCTGGTCGGGGGTGACCGGGGTTTCCATGACTAGGCGGAATTTTTCTGCGTAGAGCTCTTTGCCCAGGCGCCAGGTGCGATCGGTCTTGCGCTTCGCCAGATCGTCCTGAAGCCAGCCGGAAAACTTCTTGAGTGCTTCGATTGCCGGGGGCGCGAGCTGATCGAACTGGGCTTTCAATTTCGATCCGGCGGGAATGGCGGGGGCAATCGTGTTCTGGATCAGATCGATGTTGCCGTCGTTTTCCTCGATGGCGACCTTGATGAAGATGGGGTCGGCATCGATCAGTTGGCTGCGCGCCTGGTCGAGGAAACGCGGGATCGCGGCAATGCGGGAGAGAATGTCGCCGAGACGCACATCCGCCGGCGCATAGTCATCGGTGAGCGGCTGAAACAGTGCACCCCCAAGGAGTTCCACGTAGACGGTGGGGTTGTGCTGGTAGTTCTGGATGCGGTCCAATTCGAGCAGGGTGAGGGCGATCTGGTCGTCGATGAGCTGCCAGTCGGCGGCGTCCTCGACGCCGAGTGCGGCAAGCGGGGTCTCGGTGCGGAAGCGTTCGCGCCACTGCATATAGACGCGGCGCTGTTCGGCCACGCCGGCGGCACTCACGTCGTCGAGCTCGGCATCGAGCGCGACGGTCTTGCCGCTCTTCGGGTCGACGTGCTGATGGTACCCGGCTTGGGAGGCATTGGAGGGGGAAAGCGCCAGCGTCTCGTGCATGAACTCTTCACTGAG
>PKYX01000193.1 GCA_003132825.1 Acidobacteriaceae bacterium | reverse complement strand
ATCTATCAGGTTCTTTCGACCAACGGCGATACGCATCTTGGTGGCGACGATCTCGATAACTTGCTTTTGGCGCTCGCGCGCGAAGAAATTGCCCGCGACCACAACGTGAATCTGGATGCGCATCCGGAAGCCGTGCAGGAATTGCGCAAATCGCTGATCCGCGCCAAGCACGATTTGTCGTCCGAGGACCGCGCTGCCGTGATTTTCGACCTGCCGGGCGGCAAAGGCTCATGGGTGCGCGAATTCGCGCGCGCCGAATTTGAATCCTGGATCGCGCCGATCGTTGAGCGCACCATCGGCCCCGTGAAGATGGCGCTGGCCGATGCCAAGCTCGCGCCTTCCGAAATCGACGAGGTGGTGCTCGTCGGCGGATCGACGCGCGTGCCGCTGGTGCGACGGCGCGTGAAAGAATTCTTCGGCCGGCGCCCGCACATTGAACTCAACCCCGATGAAGTGGTGGCGCTCGGCGCGGCCGTGCAAGCCGACATTCTGGAGTCGGGCGTGCGAGACATGCTGCTGCTCGACGTGACGCCTCTGTCGTTAGGGATCGAAGTCGCGGGCGGGGTGACCGACAAGATCATCCTGCGCAACTCGACCATTCCCGCTTCGGCCACCGAGCACTACACCACGCAGATCGACGGGCAGGCCAACGTCGCCATTCACGTACTGCAGGGCGAGCGTGAATTGGCCAAAGACTGCCGGTCGCTTGCGAGGTTTGACCTGAAAGGGATTCCGCCGATGTCGGCGGGCATACCGCGCATTGAAGTGAGGTTTTTGATCGACGCCAACGGCATTCTCCACGTTTCCGCGCGCGAACAGCGCAGCGGCAAAGAGGCGGAGATCGACGTGCAACCGAGCTACGGCCTGACGGACGAGCAGGTGGAGAACATGATTCTCGAGTCCTTCGATTCTGCCGAGGAGGATTTTCGCGAGCGCCAGGTGATTGAAGCGCGCCGCGAGGCCGAAACCATCCTGGCGGCGCTCGAGAAGGGCAAGCAGAGCCCGGCCTGGAGGCTTCTTTCGAGCGCGGAGAAGAAGGAAATCGCGAAGCTTGAGAAAGCCTTGCGTGGGTCGAAGGGCGGAGACGACTATCCCGCCATCCGCCAGGGGATTGACCAGTTGAACCAGGCTACGATGCGGCTGGCGGAATTGATGATGGATGGCGCGGTCTCTTCGGCGCTCACGGGCAAGACCATGGATCAGGCGGACCTGGGCGAGGGGCCGACGGCGCCCCACCCGGTGGCNNTGGCATGGCAGACGAGAAGACACAAGGAGCGGGAGCGGCAACGGTCGAGGCTCCGGGCGAAAATACCGTGCAGATTACGTTTCTGCCCCAGGGCAAGACGGTGCAGTTCGAGCACGGGAAGTTGCCCTACAAGGACCATGGCAAAGAGGAATCACTCCTCGACGTGGCCTTGAACCATGGCATCACACTCGACCACGCCTGCGGCGGAAACTGCGCTTGCACCACTTGCCACGTGTGGGTGAAGGAAGGCGCGGAAAATCTCTCTGCCATGGACGATGACGAGGCGGACCGGCTCGATATGGCGGCTGATCTGCAGCTAAATTCGCGCCTTGGCTGTCAGGCGGTGATTACGAAGCCGGGCAAGGTTGTGGTCGAGATTCCGGCCTGGAACCGGAACTATGTTTCCGAGGAGCACTAGCCAGAGCCGCTCCCCGACGGCGCTCAGCCAGGAAAGTCGGCTGGGGCAAACACAACTCGGGGGAAACCCAACCCGGGACAAACACAAGGTAAGGAGCCTCAATGGCGAAAGAACTCAGCTGGGAGGATGCGGAGGACATTGGCCTTCTGCTGGTCGAGAAGCATCCGGGTGTCGATCCGCTGTCGATACGCTACACCGACCTGCATCGCTACGTGACCGAACTTCCCGAGTTTACCGATGATCCGAAGAAGTCCAGTGAAGGTAAGCTCGAAGCCATCCAGATGGCTTGGCACGAGGAGTTTCAGGATCAGGCGTAGCCCGGGCTTTTTCCCCTCTATCTTACCGTTGCCGGCGTTGCCTCTTCGACGCTCGCTTCCCGCAAGAACTTCGCAGCCTCCTCGGGAGGCGTGGGATTGATGTAGAAGCCGGTACCCCATTCAAATCCCGCGGTCTTGGTCAGCTTGGGCATGAACTCGATATGCCAGTGGTAATGGTCGTTGGTCGGCTCCTGCACCGGGGAGGTGTGGACGACCAGATTGTACGGCGGATTATCGAGCACGTGGTCGGCTTTGATCAGCAAGGTCTTCACTGCCTTCGCCAGGTTTTCGAACATGTGGGAAGAGGAGTTCTCGTAGGCCGCCTCGTGGCGCTTGGGCAGGATCCAGGTCTCGAAGGGAAAGCGCGGCGCGTAGGGAGCGAGAGTAATAAAATCCTGGTTTTCCGCAACCACCCGAACCCCGCTCTCGGTTTCCTGGCGGATGAGGTCGCAGAATACACAGCGTTCCTTGTAGATAAAGTACTGCTTGGCTCCCTCCAGTTCCTCGGTCACATAAATCGGAATGATGGGCAAGGCGATCATTTGCGAATGGGAGTGCTCGAGCGAAGCGCCGGCAGCTTCTCCGTGATTCTTGAAAATCAGGATGTACTTGAAGCGGCGGTCTTTCTTCAGATCGAGGATGCGGTCGCGAAAGGTCCAGAGCACGTCTTCGATGCGTTTGGCGGGGAGCGTGGCTAGGGTAGCGTTGTGCTCGGGCGTCTCGATGACCACTTCGTGCGCGCCGATACCGTTCATCTTGTCGAACATGCCCTCGGCCTGACGGTTCAGGTCGCCCTCAATGCCCAACGCGGGGAATTTGTTGGGCACCACCCGGACGGTCCAACCCGGGGCATCGCGCTCGGGCGGTCGCCCGCCATTGGCGCTCGGGCGATAGGCCTGAATCTCCGGAGGAGTCTTGCTCTCGTTGCCGTAACAGAAAGGGCAAAAACCGCCACGGATCTTCACTGCTCCGCGAACGAAGTCGGTCGGGCGCTTGGCTCGGTCGGTTGAAATAATGACCCAGCGGCCAACGATCGGGTCTTTTCTAAGCTCAGGCAAGGATTAGGGTCCTTTCACACGGTTCGGGCGGAAGCCAAGACTCGATTTTACGCCAGCGGGCGAGCGTTCTGGAATAGTTCGAAGTCCGCCCCGGCTGGCGACCGCCAGGAGAGCGTTCGTCTGTTCTCGTAGAGTGCCGTGTAATCCCAAGGACTCAGAGTCGCACTCACGCATCACACTTTGGAGCTACCCCGTGTACCAATGAAAAACGGGCCGCCTTCTCGGAGGCGCTAGCGTCTCTCCCGGCGCATGCCCGCATCACTCTCCCACCTGGCGGATGCATTCTTCAAGAACATCGAGCGCTACATCCGCTTCATCTTTCGTGACCACCAGGGGCGGGGCGATGCGGACGGTGCTCGGGCCGCAACCTAGGAAAAGAACGCCGCGCTCGAAAGCCAACTCGACCGCGCGATCGCGTGAGGCGGCGGCGTATTCCTTAGTTTTTTTGTCTTTGACCAGCTCAACGCCGATCATCAGGCCGCGTCCGCGAACATCGGCCACCATTTTGTGCTTCTCTGGCCAGTCGGCCATGCGCCGCATCATGTGATTACCGACGTCCTGGGCGTTGCCGAGCAACCCTTCGCTTTCGATCACGTCGAGCGTGGCTAGGGCAGCCGCGATCGAAACCGGGTTGCCTCCGAACGTCGATGCATGCGAACCGGGAACCCAGTCCATGATTTCGGCGCGGCTCAGGGTGATGCCGAGCGGCATGCCGGATGCGATGCCTTTGGCCATACACACGATGTCAGGCTGTACCCCGGTGTGCTCAACCGCCCACCACTTGCCGGTGCGACCGATTCCGCTCTGCACCTCGTCGACGACCAGCAAAATGCCGTGACGGTCCGAGATGCGGCGAAGTTCCTGCATAAAAACCGTGGGCGCGACCACGTAGCCGCCTTCCCCCTGAATGGGTTCGACAAAAATGGCTGCGACTTCCTCGGGTGCGAGCGTGGTCTTGAAGAGCTTGTCTTCAATAAAACGCGCGCAGCCCAGAGCAAACTTCTCTTGGTCTTCGGCACCCCCTGAGCAGCCCCGGTAGACATCGGGATAACGTATATGAGTCACGCCCGGAACCAGTGGCCCGAATCGGCGTCTTTGCTGCGGTTTCGAAGCAGTGAGCGAAAGCGCGCCCATGGTGCGTCCGTGGAAAGCGCCGAAAAACGCGATGACGTTTTGCCGCTTGGTGTGGTAGCGGGCCAGCTTCAGAGCGCACTCGATGGCCTCTGTGCCCGAATTGCCGTAGTAGATCCGGTGGGGGCCGGGCATGGGGGCGATTTTCGAGAGACGCTCGGCGAGCGTGACCAGGCTCGGGTAGTAAAAATCGGTGCCTGACATGTGAATGAGCTCGGCGGCCTGTTCCTGGATCGCGGCGACCACCCGGGGGTGGCAGTGACCCGTCGAGGTCACGGCGATGCCGGCGGAGAAATCGAAGAATTCGTTGCCATCGACGTCCGTGACCACGATGCCGCGGCCGCGCTTGGCTACCAGGGGATAGGACCGAGTGTAGGACGGTGAAATGTATCGGGCATCGCCCTCGAGCACCCTCTTGGCGTTGGGGCCGGGCAGGGCGGTTCGGATGTGCGGTCCGATTAGAACCTTGGTCGACATGGGATCCTCCAAAATGCGGTCTTTGGTCGTTGGCCTTCGATCGTTCGCCTTTGACAATTGGCCCCGGGCAGCCGCCAGGCAGACGGACCACTGCCACGAAACCACGGAAGCTCGGGAGGATCTGAGTTAGTCGCTACCAAAGAGGCTGGGGCGCCGTCGCGAAGGCAGCACCGCCCGGTAGCGGCGCGGACACACCAGGGAGCCGAGCCAGCAGTCGGGCAAGTGCGAGTTAGGGTTCCGACATTCGCGCATAATGCTAACCACCTGTATTTATTATAGCTTGAGGCACAAGCCGCGGAATACTCGATGGTAACTGGCTCTCCGCACAGGGGTGGCACTGCAATGGGGTAGCACTGCAATGGGGGATCACCCGGCGGTAGCCGGGCTGGCGGGAGCGGTACCGCTGGCCACAAATTCCCGAATCGGTTGTTGGTTCGGGCGTGTCTTATACTTCAACCTCCCACGATTTCCATGTCCCAGACCGAGCGCCAACACCGCTTTCTCACCATCCTGTGCTTCGGGCTCGTCTATGTCTTCTGGGGCTCGACTTACCTCGGAATCGACATTGCGATCGAGCACATCCCGCCGGCGCTCATGTGTGCCACGCGCTTTGTGACCGCCGGGGTTCTGATGCTCGTCTATTGCTGGCTGACCGGCCAAAGCATCCGCTACAGCCGTCGCAGGTTGGTTCAGCTGGCGGTGATCGGCATTCTGCTGCTGGTGGGCGGGAACCTCACGCTGGCCTACGCGGAGCTGTATGTGCCAACCGGACTGGCGGCGTTACTGATTGCGGTAACCCCGCTTTGGTTTCTGGTGCTCGACACGTTCCTGGTCGGCGCCCATCGCATTTCGAGGTGGGGCATGGGGGGACTGGGCCTCGGAGTCCTAGGAACGGTGGTTCTGTTGTGGCCGCAGTTGACGGTTTCGACCGGCCTCGGTCGCAAGGAACTCTGGCTGTCGCTGGCTCTGCTCGGAGGGTCGCTCAGCTGGGCGCTCGGTTCGGTGCTCTCGAAGCGCTGGCATGCCGGGGCAGCCTCTTTAGGAGCAACCGGATGGCAGATGACGTTCGCGGGACTGGGCAATCTGCTGATCGCTTGGTTGCATCGCGATTTTGCCCGCGTAGTCTGGACGGCTCGCGGTCTGGGGGCGGTGGTATATCTGGTGATCTGCGGTTCATGGATCGGATACACCGCATACATATGGCTGCTGGCGCATGTGCCAACCTCGAAGGTTGCCACCTACGCGTATGTCAATCCGGTGGTCGCGGTATTCCTCGGATGGCTGGTGCTGAAGGAACCGGTGGATGGATACATTCTGGCGGGCAGCGCCGTCATCATCGCCGCGGTCGTACTCGTGACTAGCGCGAAAGTCCATTCCCGGAGCCGAGAGCCGGAACTACCGCCGGTCGAGGCCGTGGGGGATTGAGGGCCTGGTGCTGAAGGAGCTGAAGGAACCGCATGCGCGCGGACCGATTGATGTACACTGCGGATCCGATGACAATGACTTCATTCGGGAAACGTCTGAGGATGGAGTCCGGTAGAGGAGAATGGGAATGAGATATCGCAAGTACTTCGTGGTAGCCGCGCTCACCCTGGCTTGCGCGGTTTGGGCGTATGCGGCCGATGCGACAGGAGCCTGGAAGGCGTCCTTTGATACCCAGATCGGGGAGCAGCACTACACCTACGACCTGAAAGCGGACAAAGACCAATTGACGGGCAAGGCCACCAATGACCGGGGCTCAACCGACCTTACCGAAGGTACGGTCAAGGGAGATGACATTTTTTTCGTGGAGAATGTTACCTTTCAGGACACGAAGCTGCGCATTGAATACACGGGGAAGGTCTCGGGCGATGAGATAAAGTTCACCCGAAAAGTGGGGGACTTCGCCACCGAAGAGTTCGTCGCCAAGCGAGTGAAGTAGCCCCCGCCAGCGGTTGAAACCGAGCGTGCGATTGAAACCAGTGTGCGATTGAAACCAGTGTGCGNNCCGGGGTTTTCCCTTGGGCAACGCGCCGATGTTTGTCCCCAGTGCCGGGCCGCTGCGGTTGAGGTGCGCACCGGATCGGCGGTCTCGCCCGCCTCGCCTCGAATGGCGGTCTCGCGTCCCCGGCCGCCGGTCACGAGCGTGCTGGTGGGATTGAATGTGGCCGTTTTCCTGGCGATGGCTTTGACGGGCGTGTCTTTGTCCGAGCCGACGACTGCCCAGTTGTTGC
>PKYX01000086.1 GCA_003132825.1 Acidobacteriaceae bacterium | reverse complement strand
GCTGCATGAACGTGCCGGCGCGCTATTGCACCGGCTATCTGGGCGATATCGGCATCCCGCCGGTGGAGAGCCCGATGGACTTCAGCGCCTGGTTCGAGGTTTATCTGGAAAACCGCTGGTGGACCTTCGATGCCCGCCATAATCATCCACGCATCGGACGGGTGTTGATGGCAACTGGCCGTGACGCCGCGGATGTGGCGATCACCACCTCATTCGGAAGCGCGCATCTGAGGAGCTTCAGCGTGGTGACGGACGAAGAACTCCCGGCCCACGCCGCTAAGACCGGCACGAACTCATAGGGTCGGGGCCCGGCGGCTCGGGACTACTTTCCTGCCAGCTCTCCCCTCACCGCCTCGCTCACCACTTTCCCATCCACCCGCATCCCGGCGGCCGCGAATCGCGCCATCACATTCTTCATGACCGTCCCCATGTCCTTCATGGTCGGCGCGCCCATCTCGGCGATGACCGCCTTTACTCCGGCCACCATTTCCGCCTCCCCGGCGGCCTTCGGCAGGTAGGTTTCAATCAAAGCGATCTCAGCGGTTTCCTTATCCGCCATGGCTTGTCGCCCGCCCTTGGTGAACTGCTCCACCGAATCCTTGCGCTGCTTGATGAGGGTGGTCAGCACCTGCCGGGCTTCTGGGTCATCGAGGGGCGCCATTTTCTCAATTTCGCGGTTCTTGAGCGCCGTTTTAACCATTCGCAGGGTGGAAAGCCGATGCTCCTCGCGCGCCTTCATGGCGGAGGTGATGTCTTTCTGGATCTGCTCGATGAGGCTCATAGTCGTGGCCATTATATCCGCTGGATTGGGCGCCGAGGGATCGAAACCCGAAGATCGCACCCGCGGTAACCTGCTAAAACACAAACGTTCCGGTAAACTGGTAGCCACTCTGAATCCACGAGGACTGATCCAAATGCTGCTGAAGAATCGCCTGTTTACGCCCGGCCCCACACCCATCCTCCCGGCGGCGCAGACCGCCATGGCATCTTTTTCGCTGCATCACCGCACCGCCGACTTCCGTGCCCTGTTTACCCGGGTTCTGAGCGACATGAAGCAATTCATCGGCACCAAAAATGACGTTCTGGTTCTAGCTTCCTCCGGCACCGGCGTCATGGAGGGTTCGGTCTCGAACCTCACTTCGCCCGGCGACAAAGTTCTGGTGCTCAGCGCGGGCAAGTTCGGCGAGCGCTGGCGCGATCTCGCGAAGGCTTTCGGTTGCACGGTTGAACTGGTCAGCGCCCCCTACGGCCAAACCTTTTCGCGGGATGAAATCAAGGCCAAACTGACCCCCGACGTTCGCGTGGTCTACATGCAGGGGACCGAAAGCTCGACCGGTGCGCGCCACGATGTAAAGGGCGTGGCCAAGCTGGTGGGCGCCATGGAGGACACGCTGCTAGTGGTCGATGCCATCACCGGCTTGGGCACCACGCACTTGGACGTGGATGGTTGGGGAGTGGACGTCATCATCGGCGGCTCGCAAAAAGCTCTCATGATTCCGCCCGGCCTCGCCTACTGCGCCATCAGCGAACGCGCCTGGAAGCGCATGGAGACCGCCAAGTCCCCGCGCTACTACTTCGATTTTCGCAAGGAACGCAAGTCTGCCGCCAAGGGCGAGTCGGCCTATACCCCGGCGACTTCGCTGTTCGCGGCCCTCGGCGCAGCTCTTGAGTTTGTGCGCCAAATGGGAAGCGGTGACCTGGTGGAAGGGCGCGAAGCGCTGGTCGCGAACGCCGAACTGGCCGCGGAAATGACTCGCGCCGGCGCACAAGCGCTGGGACTGAAGCTCTTTGCTGCCTCGGCACCCGCCGCCGCGCTGACCGCAATTCAGGCCCCGGCAGGAGTCGATTCGAGCGCGATGGTCAAGGAATTCCGCGACACTTTTTCCGCCGTCGTGGCCAACGGCCAGGGCGAAATGAAGGGCCAGATGATCCGCATCGCCCACATCGGATACTACGACTACATGGATACGATCGGAATCCTGGCGGCGCTCGAACAAGTCCTCGCCACCGTGGCGGGAAAGCCGGTCGAGTACGGAGCGGCAGTGCGCGCAGCCCAACAAATCTACGCGCGCAGCCTTTCCGAGAAGCGTCAATCCGTGGGCGCTTAAGCCGGGCCCGGAACATTCCGGCCTTTGGGGAGTCCGGCGTCTTCGGCCTGGCGATGACTGCCTTGAAGTCTAGATGGTCGTAAAGGTCCTGCTGTTGGAGCTCTCGGCGAGCGTGCCGCCACCATACACCCGCCGTCTGATAGGCTCGACTGCAGCCTTAACTCGCTGAAAAGAAAGGGTTCGAGAATTCACCATGAAAGTGGTCGTTGCGGAAAAAATCTCTTCCTCGGCAATGGAGCTGCTCAAAGAGCCCCGCTGGACAATCATTACTCCGGATCAGCTGGACGGCAAACTCGCCGCCCACTTGGAATCCGCCGACGCGCTGATCGTTCGCTCGGCGGTCCAGGTCGACGCGGCTCTGCTCGAACATGCTGACAAACTGCGGGTCATCGGACGCGCCGGCGTCGGCGTCGACAACATTGAACTCGAAGCCGCCACGCGCAAGGGTATCGCGGTCATGAACACGCCCGGAGCCAACGCTGTCGCGGTGGCCGAGCAGACTCTGGGGGTGATGCTGGCCATGGCTCGTCACCTCTGCCGCGCGGACGCCCTGATGCACGCCGGCAAGTGGGAAAAGAAGTCTTTGCAAGGCACCGAGCTGCGCGGCAAGACCCTCGGCATCGTGGGCTTGGGAAAAATCGGCATGGAGGTCGCTCGCCGGGCGCGCAGCTTTGCCATGGACGTCATTGCCCACGACCCCTTCGTATCCTTAGCGGTCGCAAAAGAGCAGGGCATCCGCATGGCAAAGCTCGAGGAAGTCTATGCGACCGCCGACTATCTCACGCTGCACGTCGGGCTCACGCCGCAGACCACGGGCATGATCAACGCTGAATCGATCAAGACCATGAAGAGAGGCATCCGCCTGGTCAACTGCGCTCGCGGCGAACTGGTGGACGAAGGCGCTCTGGCCGAAGCGCTGCAGCAAGGACAGGTGGGCGGCGCCGCGCTCGACGTCTTTGTCACGGAGCCGCTCAAGAACTCGCCGCTGCAGGCGATGAATAACGTCATCCTCACCCCACACATCGGCGGCTCAACCCAGGAAGCGCAAGAGGCCGTCGGCTACCAAATCGCCCTGCAGGTGAAGGAGTATCTCAAGCACGGTGTCATCCAGAACGCGGTGAACGTTCCCTCGGTTTCGCACGAGGAATACCTCGAACTGCACCCCTACATCGTGCTGGCGGAACGCCTGGGCGCATTCCTGGCCCAAGCCAGCGAGGGCACGCTTGAGCATATTTCTCTGCGCTACAGCGGCCGCATCGCGGAATCGAAGACCGAACTGATCCGCAACGCCGCGATCAAAGGTATTCTGAACGAAGGCCTGGAGGAGAAGGCGAACCTGGTGAATGCCGCCGCCATTGCCTCCTCGCGAGGCTTGCACATCCTGGAAGAGCGCAAGCCGAAGAGCGCCAACGGGGATGAGAGCGTTCTGTCCATCCTGCTCAAAACCGCCACCGAAGAGCATATCGTCAAAGGTTCCGTCCTGCACAAGCATGTGCCTCGCCTGCTGCACGTCGACGGCATCGAAGTGGAAGCTCCGCTCGAGCGCAATCTCATCTACATGCGCAATCGTGACGTGCCCGGCGTCATCGGCCGGGTGGGCACGATTCTGGGCGAGCACAAAATCAACATCGCCAACTTCTCCCTCGGCCGCCGCGCCGAAAAAGGAGAAGGCGCCCAGCTACGCGAGGCTATCGCCGTGGTGCACATCGACGGGGTTGTCCCGGAAACGGTGCTGGCCGAACTGAGAAAAGCTCCGGGGGTCCAGCAGGCCAAAGCCATCCGCCTGTTCTAGGCGCGTCAATGCCAGATGCTTTACTATGGCAGCATCCTTTCATTGAGACTTTGGCGAGGCCACTGGATGATCAAGCGAGCGATGATGGCGGCTGCAGTAGGGATGATACTCACCTGCAGCGGACNNTTACGATATTAGTGTCAATGGGATGGGAGTGCTGAGCAAGCAAACAACCGGCAATCAGGTCGTCCAAACCCCGACCCAAGGCTACGGGGTGGTTGGGGTCGGCGAGGTTCGGCTGAATTCGAGGTTTGCCGTGCAGGCGAACGCCGGGCACTTTGACAACTCGCAAAAATACGACACCGGCACGCTCGATTACCGCGTTCAATCCACCGTCACAGAACTCAGCGGAGCGCTGGTCTATCGTCTGTTTCAAACCGAAAAGTGGAAACCCTTCCTATTCGGTGGCGCCGGAGTATTGTTCTTCAACCCCGACAGTACCACCGTCATCGAGGTGAACCCGCTCAGCCCCGGGGAAGCCCAGGAAAACATCGGAGCCGTTCGCCAGTCGGAAATCGCAGCCCTCTACGGCGGCGGGGTCGATCACCCGTTACTCCACCACCTGTCGGTTCGTCTGCAGTACCGCGGCCTGATCTACTCCGCCCCCAGTTTCAAGGTGCCGAATTTATTCACCGGGCAGCGTGGCTACATCGCCGAGCCTTCGGTCGGGCTGGTGTTCAGCTTCTAGAGGGAACGGCCGGGGCCCCCGGTTCCGGGGCCAATCCGCCTGGCGATTCTCGGTCCTGCCGGAACTTGACCGCGCCGGTGGCCGGAATTGGGATCACGAATTCGCCGCGTCGCGCCGCAGCTTGCGGCTCTCCGCCAGCAATGCCATCGAATGCATCAGATTCTGCAGCGTCACAATCCCCACCAGGCGTTGATCTTCGACCACCGGAATCAGGCTCAGATTGCGCGCCGTGAGCTTGCGAAACGCAGACGCGAGCGACTCTTTCTTCTGCGCTACTTCGAACAACCCATTCATGACCGCCTGCACGTACCCGTTACCCTCGGAGCGCAGAGCTTCGAGAATTTTCTGCCGGGAAATCACTCCCACCATGTCACTGCCGCGGATGACGGGGAAATCATCCTGCAAAGAGTGCACCGCTTTATCCAAAGCATCTTCCAGCGTATCCGCCGGCGAAAGCGTGGCGAAATCTCGCAGCATAATATCTTCCAGGTGCACGGTCTCAAGCACCGATTGAAATACCACCGAGCGTTCTTCCAGTTGCGCCGCCACGAACAGGAAAAATCCAATCATTGCCAACCAAGCACTGGCGGCGTTGCCGCCCGGCATGAACTGCAACACGCCGGCCAGCATCAACACCATGGCGAAAGCCTGTCCCACCGAAACCGCCCGCCGCGTAGCCCGCACTGCGCCCATCCGTCGGGCGAACAGCGCCCGCAGAACCCGCCCACCGTCCATGGGATAGGCCGGAAGCAGATTGAAAAGGGCCAGCCAAGCGTTACCCCACACCAGGCTGCGCGGCAGGTTCGCCGAAGTCACATAGGGCCGGCCCCAGAGCTGAATTTCGGGCGCGAACGCCAACAAGATACCGCCCGCCGCAACCGCAATCACCAGGTTCGCCAGCGGCCCCGCCACCGCAATTTGGATATCGCGCTTCCAGGTCTGCCCTCCCGACTCCACGGGCTGCCGGGTCTCATCGAGCAACGTCACTCCGCCGATGGGCAGCAAAATGATGGCCTTGGCCGGAATGCCGGCGTGCGCGCTGGCTAGCGCGTGCCCCAATTCGTGCAGCACCACACAGCCAAAGATGATTCCCACCAGAGCGAGCCCGCGGGGGACAGCGTTCACTCCTCCGTGAGACGCGGATTCGGTCAGCCAAACAAAGAAGAGCAGTAAAACGAACGTCAGATGAACCCGGATTTCGACCCCGAAAACCCGCCCCGCCGGTATGGACCAGTTCCTCATCATCGCCCCGTTTGCTATTCCTATTCTATATAGTTAGACGCCGGCCGGTTCACCGTAGATGCGATTTGTGCCTCGAAAGTGCCCTTGCCGCTCGATCCTTCGATCGCTTTCGACGGACCGTGGCACCCCCCAAGCACCGAGGTCATGAGAGTAATCGCTGGCAAATACCGCAGCCGTCCGCTCTCCGCACTTCCCGGCCTCGACCTGCGCCCGACCACCGACCGCTTGCGCGAGACCCTGTTCAACGTTCTGACCGCGGGCAACCCTTCGGCGCTAGAGGGAACGGTTTGGCTCGATCTTTACGCGGGCACAGGAGCAGTGGGAATCGAGGCGCTCAGCCGCGGAGCGGAGATGGTGTATTTCGTCGAGTCGTCGGCCCGGGCCCGGGACCTGGTTCGGAAAAACTTGCAGTCTTTGAAAATCGAGTCCGGGTTCGAGATCGTTCAGAAAGACTCGGTTCAGTCCCTGCGGGGTCTCGAGACTCGAGGCGTGACCGCCGACTTTGCCTTCCTCGATCCTCCCTACCGCATGCAACCAGCCTACCAGCAGACTCTCGAACAGCTGGGACAAGTCCGGCTGCTGAAACCCGGCAGCGTCGTGATCGCCGAGCACGAAAAGAGATTTGATCCAGGAGAGACATTTGAATCACTGCGGCGCTATCGAACCCTGACCCAGGGTGACGCGGCCCTCAGCTTCTACCGCATCCCGTAGGCAGGCCGCGGAGATCCGTCAAACACCTCGCGACACCCTTACATCAAGATTTCGCCGCCCCGCCGCACCAGCGGATGCTGCATCTCTTGTAGTTCGTTCTTCACCAGATTGAGTCCATACACGCACTGCTCAAAGTTCCGCGACAGGCTGGCAAACAGCGGCGCAACTTTGGTGTACTCAAAGACGTCAAACTTGGAGACGATATGGTAGCTCTCTTTTCCCGCTTTCACCCAATCCACAAAGCTTTCCAGCCGATGGCGCCTCAGTCGAAAGTGGTTAATGCTCTCGGGAAACATTCCGGCAAAAAACAAGGTGTAATCCCCGATGTGCTTACGCACCTGGCGCTCCCGATCAAACGACGGCGCGGGCCCGGACACGGGATCGGATTCCAGCAGCATTTGACCCACATCACTCAGTCGGCCCCCCGCCCCATCGCGGATCTTGAACAACTCTTCAACATCGCAGAACTCCGCCAGCAAATGCGCCACATAGGCCACAATCTGCGGATCGCGGATGCCAATCTGCTCGGCATACTGCCGCCCGACCAGTTCAATAAAAAACTCGTGCAGCGGATGAGATTCTGGAACCATCATCGGGCCCCCCTATCCAAAACAGCTCCCAGCACGGGATTCCAATACCCGCAACCACCTAATTATCCTAGCCGGCAGGCAAAAACAAGTGACTCCTGTGCGCCGGCATAGCACGGTTGTGCTACGGTTAGAATCCGAAAGCATGCGCAAAGGTTTGTTCCGACTTTTTGGCAGACTACGCAGTCGACTGCTAATCCTGGTTGCAGGCCATATCCGCCTGCTTCCGGTTACGAATCATCGGCCGGGGGAGAAGATTCATGGAGCGTAGAAACATCGCCAGCGGCACGGCCTGGGAGCCCATCATCGGTTACTCCCGGGTCGTACGACGGGGTACTCAGGTTCACGTGTCGGGCACCACCGCGACCGGCTCCGACGGAAAGATTGTTGGCGTCGGCGATCCCTACGCGCAGGCGGTGCAGGCCCTCCGGAACATCGAATCCGCCCTGCAAAAAGCCGGCGCCAGTCTCAGAGACGTGGTGCGCACGCGAATGTTCCTAACCAACATTGCCGACTGGGAAAAAGTGGGCAAGGCTCACGGCGAGTTCTTTCGCGACATCCGCCCCGCCGCCACCATGGTGGGAGTGGCGGGCTTCGTTTCGCCCGACATGCTGGTGGAGATCGAAGCCGAAGCCATCATCTCGGAAGCTGAGAATAGCCCACCCCTCTAAAACGGGCTGCCCCGGACCAAAGATAGGTCGGATCCAAATATTCTTTGACCATCCCCCTTGACACCGCCTCCATAGGGAGCATAATGCCCCAATCTCCACATCGCCCGATGCCCGAACCGGGACCGTAGACGATGGAAGCTTTCAGGTAAGGCAGTGCGCAGCAGGGAGGTCACTCATGAGCGTTCTGGACCTGTGCGATCCCGAAGCAGCAGCCGTGTCGCTGCAAGCCAGCGTTGCGGACGCGATTCGCAACATGCTGAACCATCACGTGGGAGCGGTTGCGGTTGTCGACAGTGAGCGGCGCGTAGCCGGGATATTCAGCGAGCGCGACGTCTTACGGAAACTAGCCCTCAGCGGCCGCGATCCAGAAACAACTCCGGTGCGCGAACTAATGACTACTCCGGTCGAGTTGGCGACCGCCGAGACTGGCCCCGGAGAGGCCCTTGCCACCATGGTGGAACGTCACTTCCGCCATTTGCCCATCGTGGATAGCGACGCGCGCTTGCTCGGAATGCTCTCCATTCGCAACGTGCTGGAGTGGCGGGTTGAGGACCTCAGTCGCGAGCTCGATGCTCTCGAACAGTATGTTTCCAATGATGGCCCCGGCGGTTAGTCCCTGTCTGGCTTGTCCTGCCGAAACTTGCAGGCCTGCCGCCCCATACCTGCCCGGCTCGAGGCGCGGGGCCTTTACGCTCGACCTGAACAGGCTGCGGAAACGGCTCATGCCAAGATTCCAGTAGAATCAACCCCGCCCGTCAGGCGCTGTGCTGGCGTGTCAGGCGCAGCCCGAATCTCCGGCAGGCTCTTCGAGCTGAGGTGCCGGACAGCACGGCCTGCCAGGCCAAAAGGACCCCCCCCATGCCAAAGAAAAACAGGAAGCGTCTGCTGGCCGCGATTCTCCTCGGGATCGCCGCGAGCAGCGTTGCTACGGCGCAGGACTCGCCAGTGCCCAAGCGCACCGTGATTCATGCCGGCCAGCTACTCGACGTGAGAAGTGGGAAACTCGTGGCGGACCAGGCCATCGTCATCGAAGCCGACAAAATTGTCAGCGTGGGCCCGGCCGGCGCCATACGGGCCTCCGCCAGTGATGACCTGGTCGACCTGTCAAAAGCTACGGTGCTGCCCGGGCTCATTGATGCCCATACCCATCTGACGCTCGATCCGGTCGATGTCGGCTACGAGGGCCTGGGCATTTCCGTGCCGCGCGAGACACTGATCGGCGCCAGGAACGCCCGCCTGACGTTGGAAGCTGGATTCACGACCGTGCGCAACGTCGGCGCCGACGCCTTCACCGACGTCGCCCTGCGCGATGCCGTCCGTGACGGCGATATTCCCGGCCCCCGCATGCGGGTGAGCGGTCCTCCGCTGGGCATTACCGGCGGACACTGCGACAACAACTTTCTTCCCGCCGAGTACCATGCCATCGCAGACGGAGTGGCCGATGGCATCTCCGCGGTGCAGCACAAGGTTCGCGAAAACATCAAGTACGGCGCCGACCTCATCAAAATCTGCGCCACCGGCGGCGTACTCTCCTTGGGCGACGACCCGCAGGCCTCGCAATACACGCTAGAGGAAATGAAAGCCATCGTCGCCGATGCTCATCGCCTGGGCCGAAAAGTGGCAGCGCACGCGCACGGAGCGCAAGGCATCCTCTGGGCCGCGGAAGCCGGAATCGATTCCATCGAACACGGCTCCTACATAGACGATGCCGGCATCGCCGAGATGAAGAAAGACGGTACCTACCTGGTGCCCACGCTCTATCTATCCGATTGGTTTCTGGCCAACGCCGACAAGCTGCATGTTCCTCCAGAAATGGTGGCCAAGGGGAGAGCAGTGGTTCTAATTTCGCGCAAGAATATCGCTCACGCCTTCGCCAGCGGCGTGAAAGTCGCATTCGGCACCGACGCCGGAGTCTATCCCCATGGTCTGAATGCGCGCGAGTTCGCCGTGATGGTCGAGCTCGGCCTCACCCCGTTGCAGTCCATCCAAGCCGCGACCATCAATGCGGCGGATCTGCTGGGCTGGCCCGACAAAACTGGGGCCATCGAACCCGGCAAATGGGCCGACCTCATCGCCGTGGACGGAGACCCCCTGCAGGACGTGACCACTCTTGAACACGTGAAGTTTGTGATGAAAGGCGGCGAGGTAGTGAAGAACGAGTACGGAAAATGATGCTGCAGAAAGGTGGGCCCGGATCCGGTGGATGCCGCGCAGTTGGGAGCAGAGACCGGTCGCCCCGCCGTCCGGTCACGGCGACGCGGGGGTCGCGGTTTAGCATCCGAGGAGTTCACGAAACAAACCAGAAACGCCGCTCGGTAGCCCTGCCCCCTACGCTTCTCCGGCTCATCNNTTGGCCACGCGGAACTTCACCACCGTCTTCGCCTTGATCTGAATGGGTTCACCAGTCTGGGGATTGCGTCCCACGCGTGCCTTGCGATGCGCCTTCACCAGGCGGCCCAAGCCGGGCACCACGAACACGCCATTCTTCTTGGTCTCCTTGATGGCGGTATCCGCAAGGGTCTCCAAAAATGTCGCCGCTGCTTTGTTGTTGATCTCAAGCTCCTCCGCCAGGTGGCGGACCAGTTGTGTCTTGGTCATGCCTGCTGCCATGAATCCTCCTCTGAAATGCAACTCCGATTTTGCTGCGAGAGCGCTATCTTATACCGTGCTCCTGTGGAAAAGTAGCGTTCTAGGCCCATTTTACGCGGATGTTCTTACCTTGGCACGGGCAAAAGCCATAAAAAACGCCGGTTTCCGCCCCCGTAGTTTCAAAATGGCCCGCCAGCACAGGCATCGCGCCCCGGGCGGCGTGCCCCTGCGTGTAATAATGCCAGGGGGAGATCTGGCACCTGTGAGTTGCACAATCTGCGAAAAACGCAAGGAAAAGCGTTTTTGTCCCGCCGTCCACGGGCGCATCTGCCCGCAATGCTGCGGCGAGCAGCGCGAAGTCACCCTCGACTGTCCCCCTGACTGCATTTACCTGCTGCAGGCTCGCGAGCATGAAAGGCCGCGCTCCATGCAGGATTTGGACCAGGCCGCTCTGTTCCCGCAGGTCGAGATCGCGCAGCAGTTTCTCTACGATCACGAACCCCTGATCCTCGGACTCAGCTACGCCCTGGCGAAAAGCGCCCGCGCCAACCGCGCTCTCACCGATTCTGATTTAATCGCCGCCCTAACCGCACTGGCAACAACCTACGAGACGCTGGCACAGTCCGGCTTGCACTATGAGGCCCCCGTGACCAACCTCAGCCATCAGGCTCTGCTGGCCGAAATGCAACGGGCGCTGCAGGAGTATCGAGAAACCGAGCACAAGCATCTCGGCTTCACTCGCCTGCGGGATGCCGACATCTTGCGCGCTCTGGTGTTTTTGGTAAGAATGGCGCACGGGCGCTCTTCTGGAAGGCCCCGGTCGCGGGCCTTTGTGGATTTCATCTTCGCTCAATTCCCTGAGCCCGCGCCCATCGCTTTGACGCAGGAAGCTGGAAGCCGAATCGTGATGCCCTAGCTCATCCATTCCAGAAAAACTGCCGGCGGATTTGCGCGGACTCCACGATCAAGCGAGGCGAGACAGACAAAACCAGTCGTATCCGTGTTCAGTCCGGGATCCGCGCCTGGTGCTCGGCCTTGCGGACCGCTTGCCCCGGCGCAAGCGCATCGCGCAGTTCACGCATTGTCCGTTTGAGCACGGGATGACGCATATCGGGTGCGATTTCCACCAAGGGCTCGAGCACGAATCGCCGTTCGTGCAGCGCCGGATGCGGAATCGTCAGCCCCCTGGCCTTAACAATCGAGTTGCCGAACAGAAGAATGTCGATGTCAATGTTGCGCGGCCCTTTTTTCTGCGTACGTCGGCGGCCCATCTCCCGCTCCAGATCGAGAACGCCGGCCAGCAACTGCCTAGGCATTTTCTCCGTGCCCAACTTCACAGCACAATTCAGAAACCACGGCTGCGCCACCAGTTCGACTGGTTCCGTTTCATAGAAAGACGAAACCGCCACTACGTTGCCGAGAGCTTCGAGCCGCATGAGTGCGGTTCTCAAATTTGCGGCACGATCCCCGACATTGGAACCGAGCGAGAGGTAGACGAACTTATGCATTGAAAAACCGTTTCACCGTCTTCCAGACTACCGCAAATAATTTCGGGGCACCGGGGCACCCCCCCTTGGTTACTTTCATCGCTACGCGCGCAGGGATTACCATCGCATCTACCATGGCCCTGATCTCCCTCCTCCTGAGTCGCGACCAGCAAGTCATCGGCGTGGTTCGCACGGCATTGGAGAAATTGGCCGTGGAGGTGGAGGTATGCCGGGGCGCCCGCTCCGGCTGTGAAATCCTTTCCTCTGAAAAGTTTGACGCTGTGATCGTGGACTGCGACGACCTCCAGGGTGGGCTCGATGTGCTCGAGAACCTGCGTCATGGCGAGAGCAACAAAAATTCGGTGACTTTTGCCATTCTGAATGGAAAGACCACCACCCACGAGGCTTTCGGGCGCGGAGCCAAGTTCGTACTGCAAAAGCCGATTTCTCCGCCTAGCGCCGCGCGCTGCTTCAGTGCAGCGCTCGGATTCATGGAGCGCGAGCAGCGCCGCTATTTTCGCCACCCCGTGGAAATGGAGGCGTCGGTGATCTCGAACCTCGGTCAGGAACTGAAAGCAACCGCCACCAATCTCAGCGAAGGCGGCATGGCCATCACATTCCTAGGCAAGTGGCTGAAGGGTGTGGTTTCCAAAGTTACCTTCACTCTGCCCGGCGAAGCTGCGATGGAAACCAAAGCCGAACTCGCCTGGGTCGACGGCAGCGGACACGCCGGCATCCGCTTCTCCGAATTGTCCCAAAGTTCGCGGCAGAAACTCGAACGCTGGCTCTCCGATCACTAGTCGAGCCGCCAATGCCCGGCAAACTCCGCCGAAAACCCCACGACTGTGCCAGCCTTACCCACAACCGTGCTATTCCATCCCCCGGTCACTCGCGATAGCCTGTTCTTGCTGACGGGCGGGGAAGCGGGCGGCATCGGTCTTCCGCGCTGTATCGAACCTTCACCCGCCAGCACCAACCAAGAGGGGGGCCCCATGGACGAGTATGCTCTGCAGTGTGCTTTAACCGAACTCGAAGTCCTGAACTCGAAAGGCGGGTTCATCGCCAAGGATGTGATCCCGCTGCTCAGTATTATGAATGTGCGCGAGGTCGTGGAATATCTGGACGCCAAGACGTCGAATCAGTTTCAATAATCTCACCTCGCCCGCGAATCGTCCTTCCTCTCATCCGCGCCCTCGTCCCAAGACACCGTCCGTCGTTCCCGGCTGCTGCGGTAGGCCATCTGAATCACGCGCATGGTTTCGAGAGCCTGCTCGGGTGTGACCGCCAGCGGAGCACCCTGGGTCACGGCGTCGCGCAGGTTCGCATAGAATCCGCGGTAGTCCCCTGCCTCGCTCTTCACCTTCTGTACTGAATCGCCCACGGCTAACGAAAGCGTCCCCCACTGTCTTTCAGGATCTTCCCCCCAATGCGGCCCCCAGTCGAATCCGTCTGGAGCTTGGCCTTTCCGCAGAGGGTCTTCCTGCGGATCCATCCCATATTTTTCAAACGATCCCTGGGTGCCGTGGATCACAAAATGCGGCCCCGGCGCATATGCGATGGTTCTAGAGCGAAGCATCGCCCGCCACCAGGAGTACTCCAGACATACGTCAAAGGCATCCTCCACCACAGACCATTCCCGCTGCCGAAACGCCGAGGCCGTAATTGCCAGCGGCGCGCCAAAAAGCAGCAACGCTTGATCGATCAAGTGTGGGCCCAGGTCAAAGAGCAGTCCGCTGCCCGGCTGCGCACGTTCGCCCCAGGCGTTGGGTTTGGGATTCGGCCGAAACCGGTCATACCGTGCCTCGTACTCAGCCATCCGCCCGAGCACTCCCGATTCGACCAATTTCTTGACCGTCTGAAAATCCCCGTCCCAGCGCCGATTCTGATAAACCGTGAGCAGCCGCTTTTGTTCCCTCGCCAGGCGGAACAGTTCTTCCGCGTCCCGCAGATCCGTAACCAACGGTTTGTCCACTACTACATGTCGCTCCTCGAGCAAACACTGGCGTGCCAGATCAAAATGCGTCGGATTCGGAGTGGCCACCACGCAGACTTGGATTTGCCGATCCGCAAGCAATTCCTCGAGCGTCCGGACCACTCGCACGTCCGGATATCTTTGCTGCGCCTGAGAGCCGCTGCGCTCCACAATACATGCCAGTTCCATCCCCGGAACGCCCCGAATCATCGGTGCGTGAAACGCCCGCCCCGCCAGCCCGAACCCAATCAGACCCACCCGGACCATCTGCTTTTCCTTTCTTGCGGAAGTCCGCGGCAAAGCCTCTGGATGGAACGCTGCGCGGGAGCGCGAGTATTCGTGCCGCCAGGTTCCGGTTACTCGGTCATTCCGCGCTGGATCCGGTCGGAGAGGATCTGCTTCTCCCTAGGTTCCCGCAACCGATCTCGAGGCGGTGTGTCAGGCCTTCTTCGGCCGGTCCTTCACTCGAATCACAAACTTCAGCCCTGACCAAATCTCGCTCACCGCACACACTTTCACGTCCACCAACCCAGCCTTCAGCCCAATCCCGCGCACATCATCCTCGGCCAGATCGGTGGTCACACCCGAGCTTTTCTTCGGCCAGCTCACCCACAGCATGCCGGCCGGCGCGAGTTGCCTGGCAAAGTGGGGAAACTGCTTGCGCAATTCCGCCTGACTCTTGACGAAGATCACGACGAAGTCGAGAGGCCCTGGTCCTCTCGTCCGGCAGAGCGCGAGGTTGTCCTCGAGCTCTGCCTTGACCTCCGGGGGCAAGCGGAAAAATGCGACCCGAAACTGGGATTGGATGCCGAGCTTCTTAGGCAGCGGAGTGCCCGAGTAACCTGCCATCTCCAACTCTATTGCGCACCGGCGTAGTATCCGTGGCGGCTGCGCACTCTCAGGTTCTTCTGATCGGTCAAAATGTCGATGGTGCGATAGCGCCCATCGGCAACAAAATCGGACGGCTTCCAGGAAATCGCATACTGGCTGCGTAGTTCGTCCTGAATTTGGGCGAACGCGTTGGCCACATCGGTCAGCTGGAACGGAAGAAACGCACGCCCGCCGGTGGCGTCGGCGATCCGCTGCAAAATCTTATCGCCATGCTGATCGCCACCCATCACATTGGTGCTGATTGTGTAAATAATGACCCCGGCGCGCTGCGCCATCTCGATCGCTTCCTCGCGCGTGACGTGGCTCTGGTTGTCATCCCCATCACTCAGAAGAATGATGGCCTTGCGCAGGGGCCCGGTCTGCGGCACCTTCAAAAGCTTGTCGCGGCAGGCAAAATAGACAGCGTCGAACATCGCGGTGCCGCCGCCCGGACGCAGTTCGCGCACACCCCGTCCCAGCAGCTCTGCATTGTCGGTAAAATCCTGCGTGACTTCGGGAGTCACGTCGAAACCAACCACAAAAGCCTGATCGTATTTCGGCCGGATCGTCTGGTTCAGGAATGCGCTTGCCGATTCCTGTTCGAACTTGAAACGGTCGCGCACCGAATTGCTGGCGTCTACCAGCAATCCCACCCGCAGCGGCAAGTCGGTTTCGTTATGGAAACTACGAATCTCGTCCGCCGGCCGGTTATCGTCAATCACCTTAAAATTTTCCTTCTTCAAGTTCCGGACATAGTGCCCGTGTCTGTCGGTCACCGTGAACACGACATTGACCTCGTTGACGGTTCGGCGAATGGTGGCGGTGACGTCGCTCCCCGCCGGGGGCGCCTGATCGGTGGCGGCCGCAGGCCCGAGCTGCGAAGCGCTCCCGGCAGCAGGCTGGTCAGACTGGGGCGCCGCTGACTTGGTGGAGTCGGGGGAAGGGGATGCTTGCGCCGCAGGCCGGGGGGGAGCCGGTGGCAAAGGCTTCGGCTGCTTCACCGCCGAGGGCGCCGACGGCAAGTTGTCGGCGTCTCCCGCATTCTGCGCGGACCCCACCGCCAAAGGCAGGGCAAGGCTGATGAGAAGGAAAATGACGCTGCGCAACTTCATTCTGCTGTTCATTATAGACGCAACTTGACCGGGACGATCCGCGACTCAAGACTCCAAGCCCGCAAGAAACCTTGCCAATTCCGCCGGCAATTCCCGCGAAAACGAGAGCGCCTCCTGAGTCCGCGGGTGGACAAACCGCAACTCCGCGGCGTGCAGAAAGTTCCTGCCCAGTGACACGCTGCTGCCATCCTTCGCCTGTAGCTGACGCGGCGCTCCATACAGTGTATCTCCCACTACCGGATGCCGCAGCGAGGCCAGGTGCACCCGGATCTGGTGCGTCCTTCCCGTGTCAATCTGCACTTCCAGCAATGAAAATTTTCCCATCCGCGAGTCAATCCGCCGCTGCACGGTGTAGTGGGTAATCGCCTCCCGCCCGCCTTCCCCTGCCGTCGTCATGCGAGTCCGACGCACCCGGTCACGACTAATCGAGCTGCGGATCGTTCCTCGTTCCTGCTTCATCCACCCATGCGCCAGCGCGAGATACGTTTTCTTCACTTCGCGCCGTGCGAACTGCGCCGCCAGCCGCCGATGGGCTTCG
Organism: Acidobacteriaceae bacterium; assembly: GCA_003132825.1. Lineage (GTDB taxonomy): Bacteria > Acidobacteriota > Terriglobia > Terriglobales > Acidobacteriaceae > PALSA-270. The sequence continues at coordinate 4,703 of PKYX01000086.1, read as the reverse complement.
TCGTTCTTCGCCACCACGATCAATCCACTGGTGTTTTTGTCCAGCCGATGCACAATCCCCGGCCGCAACTCTCCCCCTAAACCGGAAAGCTTGCCGAACCGATGCAGCAATGCATTCACCAGCGTCCCGCGATTCCGATCCTCCTCGGTAGGCCCCGCCCCCGCATGCACCATCATGCCCGCCGCCTTGTTGATCACTGCCAGATCATCATCCTCATACACAATGTCGAGCGGAATCTCCTCCGCCATGGCCCGCAGTGGCGGCAGTTCCACCGCCCCCAGCACGACAATGCGTTCACCTCCGCGCAGCCGCAGCGAAGCCTTCGCCGCCGCATCATTGACCAACACCTTCCGCTCCGCGATGAGTTGCTGTACTCGTGCACGACTGGTCTCCTTAAGTTGCGCAGTCAAGAATTGATCCACGCGCTTGCCCACGTCATCGGGTGCAACCGAAATCGAAATTGGAAATGGCTCGGTCATGCGGCATTCAGTAAACCACAACTAGAGCTCGGCGCGCCCACGCGAGCTACTTCTCGATCGGGCGAACGATAACGATCAAGACTCGGCTGGACGAGCATTCCACGAACCCGACGCTCGAGTTGTTCGCTACTCCCGCGACCGCTACACTGTTCGTCATGCGAAGACGTCACCCTATAGAAGAATCCAGACTTCACGGTTCCAGGCCGGGCGGTGCGCGGCGGACGCTTTTACTGCTGGGTATCGTTGGCTGTCTTTGCAGTTTGCCCGGCGCCATGGTCTGGGTCCAACCGGCGGCAGCGCAAACTTCTTCTCAGACCCAGTATTCCACTCTGCCGAGCGAGACCCCGGCCCGGTTCGAACCCGTCACCGATAGCTTCGATTACGTTCGGCGGGAAGTGATGATCCCAATGCGCGATGGGGTACGGCTGCATACGGTCATCCTTGTGCCCAAGGGCGCGAAGGACGCACCGATTCTGTTGACGCGCACGCCCTACAACGCCAATGAACTTACCAGCTATGACCCGCGCGGCGGAGAACAAACCGACGCGGCTCCCAGCGCACATCTGGGCCCGAACCTGCACGGCTACGACAATGCGATGGAGGTAATCGTCGAGGGCGGCTACATCCGCGTGGTGCAAGACGTGCGCGGCAAGTATGGCTCCGAGGGCGACTACGTCATGAACCGCCCCTTGCACGGACCGCAGAATCCGACGCCTGTCGATCACGCCACCGACACCTACGACACCATCGATTGGCTGGTGAAAAACGTCCCCGAAAGCAACGGCAAGGTCGGTATTCTCGGCATTTCATACGACGGATTCGTGCCCCTGATGGCGCTCGTAAATCCCCATCCGGCGCTGAAAGTAGCCGTGCCGATGAACCCCATGGTCGATGGCTGGATGGGCGATGACTGGTTCCACAACGGCGCCTTCCGGCAGCAGAACATGTCGTATATCTACGAGCAGGAAGCGACGCGGAATAACCAAATCAAGTGGTGGACCAGCCACTTCGACGAGTACGACATGTTCATGCAGGCAGGCTCGGCGGGCGAACTCGGTCGCCGCCGGGGCCTCGAACAAGTCGGATTCTGGCGGAAGATTCTTGAGCATCCCACCTACGATGCTTTCTGGCGGGATCAGGCCGTCGATCACGTACTGGCAGCGCAACCGCTGAAGGTTCCGGTGATGCTGGTGCACAGTCTGTGGGACCAGGAAGACATCTATGGTGCAATCGCGGTTTACAAAGCGATCAAGCCGAAGGACACGAACAACGATAAGGTTTTCCTAGTGATCGGTCCCTGGCATCACGGCCAGGAAATTGACGACGGCAGCACGCTCGGCGCCCTGAAGTTTAACAGCGACACTGCGCTCTATTTTCGCCAGCATATCCTGCGGCCATTTCTCGACCAGTACTTGAAGGACGGAGCGCCCAAAGCCGAGGTTTCGCCCGTCACCGCATTTGAGACCGGGACCAACACCTGGGAGCACCTCCCGGCCTGGCCCGCGGGCTGTGCGAACGGATGCACGGTCAGCTCCAAACCCTTGTATCTCGACGCCGCTTTGCAACTGTCCTTCAATGCACCGAAGTCCGGTGACGCGCCCTTCGATGAGTACATCTCCGATCCGGCCAAGCCCGTCCCCTTCCGCGCGCGTCCCATCCAGCCAGTCGGCTACGGGAGTGCCTATACCTGGGTCCAATGGCTGGTCGACGACCAGCGCGAGGCGTCGGGCCGTCCGGATGTTGTTGCCTTCGTCTCTGCGGTCTTGCCCGCGCCTGTGAAGATCAGCGGGCAACCGGTCGCCAATCTGATCGCCTCTACCAGCGGCACTGATTCCGACTGGGTGGTGAAGCTGATTGACGTCTATCCCGAAAACGCGCAGAAGAACGCTTGGAATCCTAGGGAGGGACCGAAGCCCGGGCAGTACGCCCAGTCGCTGGACGGCTACGAATTACCCATCGCGATGGAAGTGCGCCGCGGCCGCTATCTCACCAGCTACGAGAAACCGCGTCCCCTCTCGCCGAACAAGCCGACAGAATGGAATATCCCTCTTCGCGATCACGATCACGTTTTCCTAAAGGGGCACCGCATCATGGTCCAGATTCAGTCGACGTGGTTTCCCGTGATCGACCGCAACCCGCAGAAATTCGTGACCAGTATTTACCAGGCCACAGCGTCTGACTTTGTTCCCGCGACGCAGCGAATCTACTGTTCGACCACTATGCCTTCGCGTCTGGTCTTGCCGGTCGTCCGTTAAAACGGCAACCTGCCGAAGGCAGACTAGGTTGTAGAATGTGCAGTGGGATGAGGCGCATCTTGAAAACCAGCGTTTGTGAAATCTTTAAGATCGGCATTGGTCCGTTTAGCTCGCATACGGTCGGACCGACGAGTGCTGCTGCCGAATTTGCTAGTGAGTTGGTGTCCCAAGGTTTCATTGACGCAGTTCGTCGAATGCAAGTTGATCTGTACGGCTCTCTCGCCTTGACCGGAAAGGGATGAAGACCATCGTGGCTACCAGGACGATCAAAAGCACTCCGACACCTACAACGGCTCCCGCACGATCTATAGCCGGTATCGCTCCGAAAACTCGGGAAGTCACGAAAGTGGTTGTGAGGGCGTAGATCCGCACCATTCATTGCCGGTGCAACGGAATGTTCCCTCTGAGCACGCAAACAAACTCAGTCTCATCTCAAGCAACGTCGCCATCAGTTTGTCGTGATCGATCTCGATCGAGGCACGTCAAACCTAGAAACGTCGAAGCTAGCGAGCTGTTGAGTATGCGGCCCCCACAGGGCGGCATTTTTCAATGAAGGATCTGCGGTTTACATGCGGAGAATTCCCTGTTAATTCCCTGTTCGTTCCCTGTTATTTTGTGCGATTGGAAACGCTAGGTCTGTGCAAACTCCGTGTCAGCGTCGGTTTACAGCGCGTTGGACCGAGACAGAGAATAAAATTCCCTGTAAATTTCCCTTGTCCCTCGCCAAAACTCTGACCGACTCTGAAATCAATAACATAGCTGCCGCCGTCTCATCAGCGCTCTGTTATAACTCTTGACNNAACGCTGGTTCGCCTCTTTCGCGGGCGGCGCAGTCTCCTTCTTGAGAATCTCGCGTTACGTCAACAACTCGCCGTGCTGAAACGTCGACATCCTCGCCCGAGCCTCGGCATCTTCGATAAGCTCTTCTGGGTGGTCACTCGGCGGGTCTGGTCGACTTGGAAACACTCCCTCATAATCGTCAGGCCCGAAACCGTAGTCCGCTGGCACCGGGCCGGATTCCATATGTATTGGAGGCTGATCTCTAGAGCCAGGACGCGCTTCGGGAGAAGGCCGACTTCGAAAGAAGTGCGGGAGTTGATCTTCCGGATGGTTTCCGAGAACCCAACTTGGGGAGCACCGCGCATCCATGGCGAGCTCCTCATGCTCGGTTTTGAGCTCTCCGAGAGAACGATCTCCCGTTGGATGAAACGGGCGCCGAGAAATCCCGAGCCAGCCAAGCGCTGGCTTGCGTTTCTGCACAACCACCGGGAAGCGATTGCCGCAATGGACTTCTTCGCTGTTCCGACAATCACGTTCAGCGTGCTCTACGGGTTCTTCGTCATCAGCCACGATCGGCGGCGCATCCTGCATTTCAACGTCACCAGGCATCCGACGAGCCTGTGGATCGTCCAGCAGTTGCGGGAAGCATTTCCGTATCGATCGAGTCCCCGGTTCCTGATCTTTGATCGAGACTCGAAGTACAGCCTGGAGGTGGTGTGCGCGGTTCGGTCGATGGCCATCCAACCGGTGCGAACTTCATTCGAAAGTCCTTGGCAAAACGGCATTGCGGAGCGTTGGGTTGAAAGCTNNCCGACGAGACCTACTGGATCACATCATTGCGATGAATGAACTCCATCTGCAACGGCCGCTCGCAGATTACGTCCGCTACTATCATGACGACCGGACACATCTTGCACTCGCAAAGGGAACACCGAACTGCAGGACTCGTTCAACAGCTTCGGGCCGTGTCCTTTCTTACTCGCGACTCGGCGGGCTGCATCATCGCTACGATCGAGCAGCCTAGTCCGGACTGACTTTTCACCCCTCCTTTATATATGTGCACTCCACGCGCACCCGGGTTCCTGCCATCCCGAGTCTTCGCGCTGTACCGAGGTGATCATCATATCCAGAGCTATTCGACCAACAACCGGCCCGTTTTGGGTCCCGACTGAGGTTTTGGCGAACCACA
>PKYX01000123.1:5525-5829 GCA_003132825.1 Acidobacteriaceae bacterium | reverse complement strand
CTCCCGGAACTCCTGCCGGCAACTGGCGAAAGAAGGCGTACCCGGTATAGATATAAGTCCCCTTGCCATACTGCGCAGTTAACAGGCCGCCCTTCTGCGGTTGCTCTCCCGGATCCTGCGAAGCCAGTATCGGCTTGAAGTGTTCATCCCACTGATCCATAAAGTACAGCCCGCGTTCCTGCACCCACCCCTCAAAGTCGCGCTGCGTAATCTCATTCGGTTCATGCAGCAGACTGTCCCCGGGAGCCAAAATCTCAACCGGCGCTTCCTCGACCGAGACTCTCGCCCGGCTGAGCTCGGCCGG
>PKYX01000123.1:0-5488 GCA_003132825.1 Acidobacteriaceae bacterium | reverse complement strand
TCCGCCGGAATCAGCGTCACCTTGATCCCGATCTGCTCGAGCACGGTCGGAATGTCGTCCCCCGCCCCCATGATGTATCCAACCTGGAGACCGCGGGGGACCTTCACGTCCACCATGCTCACCCGCTGCACCGCGGGCTGGTAGTAGTAAAAGCTGCCCAGATCGTCGCGCGTCACGAGCGAATACCCTTCGCTATATTGCTTCCCGCCCGCCTCGAGCACGGCTCGAATCTCGGCCCGCCCTTCCTTGAGACTTGCGGGAAACACCTTGAATCGATAGTCCCCGGTCTCCCCCCGATGATCGAGCCTCACTGCCAGGTTCTCCGGCTCGATCCGCCACCCGACGGGCGCCTCGAGATGAAGTTTCCCCGCGGGCGTTCCATCGAGATTCGAGCTCACCTCGACCTTCACGCTGCTCGAGGAACCACCCTCCACTGGAATCACCAGGCCCCCGGGCTCGAGCATCACGGAAAACTCCGGCGCAACCGCCAGGGTGCGCTTCTGCTCCTGGCCCTCGTCGTCGAGGAAGTGCACGAGCACCGCCGAGGAGATCGCCACCTGAGAGCCCGCAGGGCTGTTCTCCGTGCCTGCGTATTCCACCCTTACATGAAAGGGAATCGGAGTAAAAGGCAGCGTCGCATATCGCGGTTGGTCGAGCGTATTAATCGCGTCCTCCTGAGGATGGTCGCGATGCCAGTAAGGCCGCGTGTCGAGGACGTTGGCCGGAAGCGTCAGGCGCAGCTCGGTAGAGTAGTCTTGCCCCGGGTTGATCGGCCCGGTGTCCGGCCGCCGCTCGACCAGCACCTGGGGGGTGCCGGCGGAAGAAAGATCCTCGAGCGAAACTCCGCGCACCGAAAGCGGAGATTTCGAGCCATTGTGCAACTTCACCTGCACGGCAAATTTCTGCCCCGGCGAAATCACCGTGAGTGCATCCCGCTCGCGGGGAAGCGGGGCTGCGGTCGGGGAACCGACGCTGGCCTCGAGCGATACCTGCAACGCCAGGTTCTCGGCCGTCTCCGCCTGGCCCTGCTTTTCAACCAATTGCTGCAGGAGGGCGGCCTTGGCCGCCGCGCTCAGAGCGCTGCTTTGAATCTTTCCCTTCCCGGCTGCGAGCAGTCCAATCGACCGTGCCGCGGCGAGCAACGGTAACGCCGCCGCGCTCGGATCTGGCTGAGGCGCCACCTCCGCTTGCTGCAGGCGATCCGCTATTTCCACTAAGGCGGGCCGCAACCACGGCACTTTCTTTTCCTCGTCGCCCAGGCGCGCCGCCAGCCCGGGCAGCGAAGTGTCAATCCCATCAAAGAAATTCGTCTCATGCCCGTCTTTGTCAGCGCTTGGCGGCAGCACCGAATCGACCAGCCGGTAAAACGAGTACCGCGGCCCCGAGGGCAGCGAAATCCCGCTCAGTCCTTGCGACTGCTGGTGGCGGAGGCCGGTGACGGCAAACTGGACATACGAGGTTCCGAGCACCGGATCGAGCTCCCCGGTATTGAGCTTTATCGTGTAGTCCTTGTCGGGACAGCTTTGCGCCATGAAGGAACACACATTGCCGATGTACAGCTTCTTGGCCTGCCAGGGCAGCAGACCTTCTTTGATCTGCTCGGGAAACCGATTCGGATCGGCCGCCGCGCGAAACGCTTCCTGGGTCAGGATTGCCGACGCCTGATGATGTCCGTGGCCATCGCGCTCGGTTCCCGAGAATCGCGCCACCAGCACATCCGGGCGGAACTCCCGAATCACCCGCACAATATCTGCGAGCGCAATGTCATGTCCCTGCCACTTCTGAAATGTTTCCTCGGGATTTTTCGAATAGCCGAAGTCCGCTACCCGCGAGAAGCGCTGCTCGATGCCGTAGTAGCGGTCGGCGGCCAGCACTTCGAGCGTGCGCAGCACGCCCAGCTCATCGAACAAGTTGCTGCCGGTTTTGTTCTGCCCGCCTTCGCCGCGGGTCAAGGTCAGCAAGGTCACGGTCGCGCCCCGGCCCCGCGACTCGAGCGTCAGCATGCCGCCGTCTTCGTCATCGGGATGCGCATCCACCTGCAGCAAACGCGCCGTGGTCTCGAGCCGCCGCAGGGTTTCGAGGAGCCCGGTGGCGCCGCTGTCGGGCGGCAAAGGATCGAGCGGACTCGCCGGCTCATGGCTGGACTGTGCGAACGTCGGGACGAGCAGCACAACCGCTGCCAGCAGCGCTGCCCAGAACCCGCGCCGCGCCCGTCCGCCCGGCCACCGAAGCCCGCGAGGACCAGGCCAATTCCTCTCACCGTGCAGATTTTTTCCCCGCAGAAATTGCAAGCTGTCCCCGAATCGACGTCTCAGATTGGAATGTCCGCCCAACCGATCGGTTAGCCGGACCTAAATCCTAACCGATCCGCCAGCTTTTTGTCGGTAGAGAGGGGGCGGCGCAGGGCCGAATGGGTGCGGGGCGAAGCGGTTTGCTTGGACGGCGGACTTGGGAGCGGCGGACTTGGGAGCGGCGGANNGCGGACTTGGGAGCGGCGGACTCTAGGCTTCTGCGGGCCCCGTCACTCCCCGGTCGGCTTCTTCGGGCTTTCCCGCGATGCCAACGGCCTAAACTCGGGTGGCCGCATTCCTGAGAAACTGCGATGCCGGCGGTGGACCGCCGCGGACCGGATTCGCCTTCAGAAAGCGCGCTTCAGAGGGCTCTTCTGGTGGGGGCGCTCGCTTCCCGCAGCAAGCGATCGACGACCCGTCCCGCGTGTTCTTCGCCCGGCGGCGCACAGGCGCGCACCACGATCACGTCGTACCCCCGCTGACGGAGAGCACACTCGAGGTTGCGCTCGCGCCCGCGCCACCAGCATTTCTTCGCTCCCATCATCACCAGGGACCGGGGTCGCAAACTCTGCTCTAAGCATCGCACCCGGTCGCGGCAGAAATGGATCTCGAGCTCAAACCCATCGCCCTCGNNCCTCGAGCTGCAGTTCATCGGCAAGCGCGGTGGCCAGTCTCTCGAAAAAGCTCGATTCCACGGGAGGGTGCTCGACCGGGTAGCGGAAATAAACCACTTCTGCCACCACGAGCACGATTTCCGCCTGCAAGCCTCTGGCCAGGTTTGCGGCGGCGCGCAAAGCCGCCAGCGTCCCTTCAATGGTTGTCAAAATCACCGTGATACGCAGCCGTTCGGGATCAGAATCCCCTGCGCCCGCCGGTTCCAACTGGGAGGGACTGGGTTCGGGCGGCCGTTTATCGACAATCCCCTGATCGACGATCCCCTGGTCGACGATCACGCGGTTGACGATCCCGCAGTTGACGATCATGGTCCCGCGCCTCCCGCAACGCTTGTCCGGATTGAACCGCCACACCCGTAAGCGCAGCGTAAGGAATCCATAAAGAATTCGTAAGGGTTGCAGCCGGCCTGAAGCGTAGCGGCCGGGGGCGATCAGGGGGGGGCTGCGTACTGCCCGGACTCGGACTACTACCTCTTTCTTTTTCAATGACTTACCACCAAACAATGCTGAATTGTACCGCTAAACCCCGATTTTGCCCCTTTCGTTGGGTTCGGCGTGTGCTAATCCCCGGCCTTCACTAGGATAAGTATGAGTCAAACTACAAACGGACGGACGCAGAGCGGCGCGCTCCCGGGTCGAGGTCGCAAGCGGCGGTCTTCCCTGCCGATGACCATAGACGCCGGGCCAAGCAAACTACGAAATACCGAAAGCGAGAACCCATGCATAAGCCAGTCAAATACGTAGAGAAAGTAGTGACGGTCGCCGCTCGAGGCGCCTGGGTAGTGTTTGACCGTTTCAACCAGATTGGTCAGAACCCGTCCCCGACGCCCAAATGGTCCGACAAGCCACTGCTGAAGTCCTACGAAAAGACCAAGCCCCCGCTGGGCTGGCCGCGTACCACCGACTCGCTATGCCCGAAGTGTGTTCCCGAAATCCGCCAGCAGATTCTCGACGGCAAGCTGCCGGTCGAAGTTCTCATGAACGAAAAAGTGGGCGAGATCAAAGCCAGCATCGTCGAGCGCGATGGCAAAATCCTCATGGTGAAGGATTGCCCCAAGCACGGCCACTTCGAAGACGTCATGTCGATTGACACCGACTTCTCGCGCCACTTGGAAGAGGTTTTCCCGGGCCGCGACATCCGGGCCCACAATGACGAGAAGCTCCATCACCACGGCTCGAGCACGGTGAAGTACGGCCGCGGTTCGGTCCTGACCATCGACCTCACCAACCGCTGCAACATGATGTGCGNNCCCTGCTTCATGGACGCCAACCAAGTCGGCTTTGTCCACGAGCTTACCTGGGACGACATCAAGACCATGCTCGACAACGCCATCACTATCAAGCCGCGCCGCCAAATGTCGGTGCAGTTCTCGGGCGGGGAGCCGACGCTGTCCCCTTATTTCCTGGATGCGGTCCGCTACGCCCGCAAAGTCGGCTACAACAGCGTGCAGGCCGCCACCAACGGAATCGAGTTCGCCAAGAGTTTCGAATTCTGCCAGCAGGCGGTTGAGGCCGGCATGCGCTATGCCTATTTGCAATTCGACGGTATCGGCAATGCCGCCAACGCTCACCGCAAAGTCGGCAACCTGTTCGACGTCAAGCTGAAAGCCATCGACCACTTGCATCGCGCCGGCGTCGAAATTGTTCCCGTGGTCACCATCGTGAACGGCATCAATAACGAGCAAGTCGGCCGCATCATCAAGTTTGCCCTCGACAATCCCAAAAAGATCGGCTTCCTCAGCTTCCAGCCCGTCAGCTTCACCGGCCGCGACGAAGCCGTCACCGACGACCGCCGCATGGCGCAGCGCTATACGCTCTCCCATCTGGCCCACGACGTGAAGAATCAGACCGGACTCGGCGAACCCTCCCGCGACTGGTTCCCCATCAGCTTCATGAGCACCTTCAGCGACTGGGCAGACCTGATGCACTCAAGCGACGCCGACAACAACTGGGGCCAGCTCAGCTGCGGGTGTCACCCCAATTGCGGAACCGGGATGGCGGTGATGATTGACAAAGAGACCAAGGAAGCGGTTCCGGTTACCGCGTTCCTCAAGGGGGATCAGCTGGCCAAAGACATTGCCAAAGTCAACGATGCGGCAAGGGGAAAATTCCTCACCATTGTGGGCATGGCGTTATGTCTGATGAAGAACTACGATCCATTCCAGTCGCCGACCCACTTCAAACTGATGGATTTGCTGAAGAAGTTCGATAAGAACTTCAATGCCACGGGAAAAAACTATGGCAAGGTGGGTCCCGACCGTACCGTCGAAGACGTCATGAAGCGGCGGCAGGACCGGTGGAATTTCCTGTTCATCGCGGGAATGTGGTTTCAGGATTTGTTCAACTACGATTTCCGGCGGACCGAACAGTGCATCATTCCCTATGCCACGCAGGAAGGGGAGATTTCCTTCTGCGCTTACAACACCGGAGTGGGGTGGCGGAACATTATCGAGAAGATGCACATGACGGCAACCCTCACCAAGTGGTACGAGGAGCATGGGCGGCACGAGATTTTTGCGGGCG
>PKYX01000404.1 GCA_003132825.1 Acidobacteriaceae bacterium | reverse complement strand
CAAGACTGGGGAGAAGTAAGGTTGGACGCCATCACGAAGTACATGGAGTCGATTCAGCAGAAATAGGTGGCGCCTGATCTTGATCGCTGGTAAATAGTCATAATCGCTGTGAGGAATGAAGAGCAATCGCCGGAAGCGGTGGTGGTGTGGATTCGGCAGATCTCATCCTCGCTGCGCCGCCGCAAGAGTAGAAGCCGGAGCAGCCGCGCTGCTCCGGCCGAGCAGTGGAAGCGCAAGGAACTGTCGATAAAACGGACAATGCCCGTTGCTTCAGCGAGATTGTCATCCGTCCCAGCCTGACGATTCCGAGTGAAGGGCACCACGAGCGGACCGGCGAGCTTGCTCGGGAAGAATATGTTGGAGCCATCCTTACAATCCAACCGTGTTCCGCTGATGACATTGCACGCCGAGAACCGGTTCTCCCCTGCGGTCTCCTGGACCGTTTCCCTCTCGATCAGAAACAGGAAAAGGAAGCCGAACAAATCACCCACGATTCTCCTCCGAAGCATGATTTGCCAACCCATCCGACCTGAGTGGGGGAACACCTACCTGGATGGCTCCGCAGGCTCGTCCGCTCACCCGAGTACAAAGGCCGCACTCGGTCCCTGATGTACCGTCTCTTCAACCAGGCGACGCTTTGGGAATTGCTGATATGGCAAACAATGTTGTCGTATTTGTTGCCGTGCAAAGAAGCAAGCCGTACCCGGCCTGCTCGCGGGGGATCTCTAGTGTTTTTCTAGTATTGCCGCTTTCCTTCGGTCGCAAGTAATGTGTCCCGCAAGTCGGGGAGAATCGGTGAAAAGAGTCCGTGTCGCGCATTCAGCAATGCCATCGCCGGTCCGGTCCCGGAGAAGTTCGGCGACGGAGTCTTGAGCCCCGCCAACCCGACCTTTGGCACGCCCAGTTTCGTGGCCCCGGCCAGGCAGGCCCAGCTCGCGATGCGGCTTAATTTCTAGTCGAGACCGAAAGGCCCTAAAACCGAACATGCCGATACCCACCGAGCCCATTGGAAGCATCCCGAGACCGGCGGAACTGCTCGCAGCCATGCGGGCCCAGGCGGCCGGTACGCTTTCTCGAGAGGAGCTTCATTCTGCCGAGGATGCGGCTCTTCGCGACACCATCAGTCGTCTCGAAGCGACCGGATCGCCCGTCATCACCGATGGCGAGCAGACCAAGCCCAGCTTTGCCACCTATCCGCTTGCCGGACTGAGCAATCTGGCCGCAGACGGTGCGGTCATTCCCTTCGCCGACGGGCACACCCGGCAGCTGCCCAGGCTGGCATCAGGCCCCTTTCGCTATGGCGTGCATGCCGTGGCCTACCTCAAGGCCGCCCAGTCGCTCGCGCACCGCCCGCTGAAACAAGCGGTGATTTCCGCGTCCGCCCTGAGCCTCGTCTATCCGCAAGGCGGCCTGGCTGGTTATTCGCGCCAGGACTTTCTTGAGGATTTGACGCGGGAGGCGGAACGGGATGTCCGGGAATGCCTGGACGCCGGCGCCGCCTGCGTGCAGATCGATTTCACCGAAGGCCGCTTGGCGCTCAAACTGGACCCCTCGGGCGCCCTGCTCGACTCCTTCATCGAACTGAACAACCGCGTACTCGAGCGCTTTTCGCCCGATGAGCGGCAGAGCATCGGGGTTCATACCTGCCCGGGCGGCGATCACGACTCAACCCACAGCGCCGATGTGGACTATACGGGCTTGCTACCTGCGCTGTTCCGCCTGAAGGTAGGGCGCTTCTACATTCAGTTGGCCAGCGAACCCGACCGAGTGCGGGTCCTCGCTGCCATCTCCAAGCTGCTCAAGCCGGGACGGAGAGTTTTCGTTGGTGTCACGGATCCGATCAACCCCCGAGTGGAAAGCCCGGAGGAAGTACGGGAACGCGTTCTCGAAGCGGCCAAGCTGATTCCCATCGAATCGCTCGGAACGACCGACGACTGTGGCTTCTCTCCGTTCGCCGACGATACCTCGACCTCCCGTGAAACCGCCTTCGCCAAAATAAAGAACCGGGTGGAGGGAACGGAGATGGCGTCCAGGGTTCTTGGGATCTAGGATTTGCGTAAGTAAGGAACTGGCTGCTCGAGTTTTAAGGAGGATATACGCTGATGGCCCACATTCGATTACCCGAAGCCCTTCCCGGTATTGTCGGTCCCCTGACCTTCAGTCCGGACACCGCCAAGCCTTTGCTCGAACTCGCAGAAGTCCTGCTGCGCGGTCCGAACACGCTGACTTCGGCGGAGCGAGAAATGATCGCCACCTACGTGTCATCCCGCAATGATTGCACCTTCTGCCAGCTTTCCCATGGCGCCGCAGCCGCCGAACATCTCGGGGGCAATTACGCTCTGATCGACCGCATCAAACTGAACTTTGAGACCGCGCCCATTTCCCCCAAGCTGAAGGCTCTGCTGGCGATCGCCGGCAAAGTCCAGAAAGGCGGCAAGCAGGTCACCCCGGAAGACGTCGCGCGCGCCCGGGAGCAGGGGGCGACCGACAAAGAAATCCACAATAGCGTCCTCATTGCGGCCGCGTTCTCGATGTACAACCGCTACGTGGACGGTTTGGCCACCACCCAACCGGGTGATCCCGGGGCCTATCGTGAGATGGGGAAAATGCTGGCCCATGAAGGCTACGTCCGCGCGAATCGGGACCGGCCAGTGGACGCAGCCTAGGACGGACCGAGAACGACGGACCCAGAACGGAGGAGGCTACCCCAATGTCCCATATTGAGTTCGCGGAAGGACTTCCCGGCATCCGTGGCCCACTGGCTTTCAGTCCGGCCACGACCAAGCCCTTGTGCGATCTGGTGGAAGTCTTGTTGCATGCCCCCCACACTTTGAGCCCGGCCGAACGCGAGATGATTGCGGCCTACGTTTCGTCCGAGAACGATTGCTACTACTGCCAGACCTCCCACGGCTCAACCGCGGCCGAGCATCTCGGCGGCACGCCTCGGGACTACCAACTGATCGACCAGATCAAACAAAACTACGAAGCGACTTCCCTTTCCGACAAGATGAAGGCTCTTTTGGCCATCGCCGGCAAGGTGCAAAAGGGCGGCAAGCACGTAACCACCGAGGATGTGGAACGGGCGCGGCGGCACGGCGCGACCGACAAGGAAATCCACGACACGGTGTTGATCGCGGCCGCCTTTTGCCTGTTCAATCGCTACGTGGATGGCCTCGGAACCTGGCAGCCGCGCGATCCCGAATTCTATCGCGAGGTCGGAAAGCAGACCGCCGGCCTGGGTTACGCCGGGCGGGACTGGACGCAAGCACCGCCGGCGAGGACAACGACAAGCAAGTAATTCCGTTTTGCAGGAGGTTTTTCTGATGGCACATATTCGATTGCCCGAAGGCATTCCCGGCATTCTCGGGCCGATGGCGTTCAGCCCGGAAACCGCCAGGCCTCTGAATGAGCTGGCAGAGGTTCTGCTGCGCGCTCCGAACACCCTTCCGCAAGCGGATCGCGAGATGATCGCGACCTATGTTTCTTCCCAGAACGACTGCCACTTTTGTCAGAGCGCTCACGGGGCAGCCGCCGCCCACTATCTGGGCGGAAACGAAAAGCTGGTAAATGAGGTCAAACTGAATTTCGAGACTGCGCCCATCTCCGACAAGCTGAAGGCGCTACTGGCGATTGCCGGCAAGGTGCAAAAGGGCGGGAAGCTGGTGACCCAGGAGGATGTCGCACGCGCCCGCGAGCAGGGCGCGACCGACAAGGAAATCC
>PKYX01000510.1 GCA_003132825.1 Acidobacteriaceae bacterium | reverse complement strand
CCCTCACTCGGGCCTGGGGCGGATCTGGCGGATCTCAATATAATCGAGGGGTGCGCGTTCGCCTTCTTCCGGAAATCCCACGATGCGAATCTGATCCCCGGGGCGAAGCGCCAGTCCAGGAATCCAGCGCCGCGTGGATGAATCGCCGTTGGGGCGTCGCGCCGGCAAGTTGTCATCGGCGAGCCATTGATCGACCTTTTGATCGCCGACAAAGACCTGGAATTTCGATACCCCATTGTTTTGATCGAAGTACTGTAGGTCGAGCTCGTACCATCCTGCGGGGCGGTCGAACCGCACGCTGGCCGTGCAGTTGAGCGCCGGCGCTCGACATTCCACTGCCTTGCCTCCCGAAGCATTCTCGGGGGGTGTGATCTCGATCGGCACGTATCCCTCGAGCTGCATGGCTTCGGCCTCAATACGATCGGGGTGGTGCCCCACCCGACCCTTCGCGTCTGCAATGCCGGAGGCGCGAAAGAACCAATCGCAGACGGCATCGCGCCACACGATGGCGTGTCCCGCCTGATATTGAAACCGCGCCTGGATTGCCGCGTAGCGCTCCTCATCGACCCGCCCGCGCAGAGCTTCCCATTGCTTCACGAATTCCCGGGCTCGTTCCGCACCTTCATAGTGCGAATCGTAGATCGACTGAATGACGGTTTTTCCCGAGTGCAGCCGGTAGGTGTACGGCACATGATGGAAAAACAAAAGCAGATTGTCCGGAGTGGTTTTCAAAGACTCGTAGATTTTCGCCACGGCGGGAGGATATTGGCCCGTATAGCCGGTGCCGGTTGCGACCGTGCGATCCATGCCGACGCCCTCATGGTCCGCGTCATGCCACTGCCCCCAACCGTTTCGCTCCGAGGATTCCACTCCAGGTCCATAGTGGCCGCCCAGAATGTTGGTCAGCGTCTGCAAGCCGAGCGGCCCGGTGTAGCTTTCGTAGGCAGGCCAGGATGCAAGCTGCAGGTCGTCGATCGTGCGCACTACCACGGGATCACTGCCAAAGCTGAGCCGCGTCCATTCCTCGACCACGGCCCGCCCACTGAGATTCGGATCCCACGCCAGGCGCCCGAAGCCATAGAGATTCGCCAGGGCGAGCGGGTTCCCGAGCCAGTTTGCGTCCATGCCAACACCAGAGACCCCTACGAATCCGCCGAGGGAGCGGTGAAATGTTTTTCCCGTCACCAGATCTTTCACCGCAGTGCCGGGGCCCTTCGCCTGCATATCGAAGTCGAGCACTTCTTTCCACAAGGGCGCAAGAAAACAGAGATGCCGCTGCTGGCCGGTGTACTCCTGCGTAATCTCGAGCTCGATGGCTTGGTTGGTCTTCGTCAATCCGGCGAACAGCGGCGACGCCGGTTCGCGAACTTGAAAGTCAATCGGCCCATACTTGATCTGAATGACGACGTTGTCCTCGAATTGTCCGTCGAAAGGATGAAAGATGTCGTAGGCGGCTCGCGCCCGATCATTCTTCGGATTGCGCCAGTCGAGATGATGGTTGTAGACAAATGCCCGGTAGAACAGCACGCCGCCGTGTGGCTTGAGCGCGCGGGCAATCATGTTGCCGGCGTCGACAGGAGTGCGGCCGTAGGTCGATGGGCCGAGCTGCCCCTCGGAATCCGCTTTCATTACGAACCCGCCAAAATCGGGGATCTGACGATAAATCTCGTCAATTTTGTTTTTCCACCACGCCGTGACTGCCGGGTCGAGCGGATCAAATGTTTCGAGACCGCCAATCTGTTTGGGACTGGCAAAACTGGCGGCCAGCCCCAGCCGCACCCCCCATGGACGGAGGGCGTCGGCAACCCGAGCCAGTTGCGGAAGAAAGTCATCTTCAAGGGTGCGCGGATCGGCATTCACGTTATTAATCACGCATCCATTGATCCCGAGCGATGCGAGCAGCCGCGCATAGTCGCTCACCCGGCTCAGATCGCTGCGCACCGCACCATCCTCGAAAACAATCGATGGCCCTGCGTATCCCCGCTCGATCCCTCCGTTCAGATTGTCCCAATCATCGACCCAGCGTAGAGGCGCAGCCGGCTCCTGCCTCTCGTCGAGCTTCGCCATCTCCTGGCCAAGCGCTATTGTTCGCAGGAAGGCGAAGGCGCCATACAGAACGCCGCGATCGGTGGGTGAGGTCACGATCCAGTATTCCAATCCATGCAGGTGAGCCGTGGTCAGCCAAAAACCGTCATCGCGCAGCTTGGGGGTCAACTTCAGTCCCGGAGCAAATCGCTCGAGCTCCCCGAGTGTCCCCAAAATGATGGCCTTCTCCGCCGGAAGGCTGGTCTGTTCTCGCAGCGTCCTCCCGAGCATTCCTCGGACGCCCCGGATCAGTTCTCCTTGTGCCGCCTTGACAACCGGCGAATCGCCCAGCATCACCACAGTCGCCGGCAGGGCTTCATACTTTTGCGCCGCGTGCCGCTCGAGCGGCGCATAGCGCAGCCACGCGTCAGAGCCCGTCTCCGCTTGCAGGTGCGGCAAGAATGCTCCCGCGAACAACACTCCGAGGATCGCCACCTGAAAATTGCGTCTCACCTGTTCTCTCCTGATCGGTTCCTCACCGGATCCAGCGGATCGACAAAATCCGCGAGCTTTGCGTGTACGTTAACGGGTAGATATACTAGCACCCGCCGCAACGCAATTCTGGAATGGATCACGCGATCGAACCACTTCCACTCCAGTTTTCTGCGGCGGAGATAGGCCATGACCAAAGAGCAAGTGGATCGGCGCGAATTCATCAAGGCGATTAGCGGGTCGGCGGCGGTGTTGTCGGCGCTGCCGCAACAGGCCTTCGGCGGAAGCGGAAGCAGCAACAGCCCGGTGCATAGTGAAGCCGGGGCGGAAGTGCCCGCGAAGACTCCGGCCAGGATTAAGTTTGCTGTGATTGGCATCAATCACTACCACATCAACAGCCAGGTGGGCGCCGTGCTGCGCGGCGGTGGTGAATTGGTCTCCGTTTATGCCAAAGAACCTGACCTGGTCGCCGCATTCCTAAAAAGCTTCCCGCAAGCCAAGCTGGCGCGTAGCGAGGACGAGATTCTTGAGGATGGCTCTATCCAACTAGTGCTGAGTTCGATTATTCCCTATGAGCGCGCGCCTTTGGGCATCCGGGTCATGCAGCACGGCAAAGACTACATGGCGGACAAGCCGGGCATCACCACGCTCGAACAACTGGCAGAAGTGCAGCGCGTGCAAGCCGAAACCAAGCAGATCTACTCCATCATGTACAGCGAGCGCTTTGAGAACCGCGCCACCGTGAGGGCGGGCGAATTGGTGAAAGCCGGGGCCATTGGACACGTGGTGCAGACGATTGGACTGGGTCCGCACCGCATGAATCCGAAGGAGCGTCCAGCATGGTTTTTCGACAAGCAATACTATGGCGGGGTTCTCTGCGACCTGGCTTCGCACCAGGCCGACCAGTTTCTGTACTTCACGGGCTCGACCGAGGGCGAAGTGGTCGTGGCCGAGGTCGGCAATCTGTATCACGGTCAATATCCTGAGTTCGAGGATTTCGGCGACGTTGTGCTCCGGGGCAATCACGGTTCCGGCTACATTCGCGTGGACTGGTTCACACCGGACGGACTGTCAACCTGGGGCGACGGGCGCCTGACCATCCTGGGTACCGATGGCTTTATTGAAGTCCGAAAAAACGTTGATATCGCGGGAAGGCCCGGGGGCAGCCATCTGTTCGTCGTGGATCAGAAACAGACCCAGTACATCGACACCGCCAACCAACATTTGCCCTACGGCGACCAGATTGTCAACGATGTCCTCAACCGGACCGAGACGGCGATGCCGCAGGCGCACTGTTTTCTGGCGACCGAGCTGATGCTGAAAGCGCAAAAGAGCGCGCAGAGATTAGAAGTCAAATCCTAGGGTCTTTCTGCATTGAATGTCCTCGACGGCATCTGGGTTGCGGATCGATGAACTTCACCATTTCTCAGCCACGAGCGCAGGCTGCAAGCTGGCTCCGACGAGGCAAACGAGCGGCGCGATCCGCCGCCACACCGGTAGACTATGCTCATCGCATTCATCACATCGTTTGGTAAGCGAATCGTTCCCGCGCTTGTTATCGTCTCCGCCGTAGCTGCCTATGGAGCCGAGGCCGGCGCTTTGCGGGTTGGGGCTGCGCGCATCGACATTACGCCGCCCGCCGATGCCCTGCCAATTCCCTACACTTCTATCCGCGATCCTATCTACGTGCGCGCGATCGTGCTCGATAACTCCGTGACCCGCGCCGTATTGCTGGGAGTCGATTTGATCGGGATCGATGAAGACCTCTGGGCCGACGCCTCGAAGCAGATTGCGCAAGAGCTGCAATGCCCCACGGAGAACATCGCGCTTTCGGCGACCCACTCTCACTCCACACCCTATCCGAACTGGGGAGGTCCGAACGCTCCGCCCGATCCCAATCTCCCCGCCTTCCGCGCCAAGCTGAAAGCCGGAATCATCGAAGCCGTGCGTGAGGCCAAGGGCAGACTTCAGCCTGCTCGAATGGGTTTCGGGACCGGAGCCACCTATCTGAATGTGAACCGGGATGCGATTCATCCCGAGACGCGCCTGTGGTATCAGGGCCCGAATCTCGAGGGACCGTCGGATAAGACGGTGGCGGTGGTCGAGTTCGAGACTCCGAGCGGTGAACCGATTGCCGTCTACGTGAACTATGCGATGCATGCCATCAATTTCTACATGCTGGGCATTCTGAGCGCCGACTTTCCCGGTGCGACTTCCCGTTATGTGGAGCAAACGTACGACGACAAAGTGGTTGCCATCTGGTCGAGCGGCGCCGCAGGAGACCAGAATCCCCTTTACTTGCGGCCTCACTATGGGGCTCGGGCGGCCAAGGGAGGACTGGGCAATGATCAGACGGGAAAGGCCATGATTGCCGGGCAGCCGCAGGATGGCAATGCCGACCGGGCCGTCGACATCCTGAACAAGTGGGTGGACGCGATGGGTCGAGTGATGGGTGAGGAGGTGCTTCGGGTCATGGGCGCCACCCAGAGGACTTCGAGCGAGGTCCGGATCTGGGCAGGCCGGAAGACGCTCCGTTGTCCAGGACGAGACCGCACCAACACCGGCCGCGAAGGCGCTCCCGGCACCTATGTTGACGGCGAACCGGTGAATATCCGGGTTGGACTGATGACGATTGGAACTACGGCGTTCGCCATGGTCAATGCCGAGCTTTACAGCTCGATCGCCCAGCGCCTGAAGAAAGAGTCTCCGTTCACCAACACCGTGGTGGTTACGCTCGCGGACGGCGCGGCAAACTCCGGCTACATTCCGAGCGACGACGCTTACGGACACAACACATTCCAGGTACTCGGTTCCCGCCTAAAACCCGGCTGCGCGGAGAATGCGATTGTGAACAGCGAGCTGGATCTGATGACGGAGTCGATGAAATAGCGGCAGCGCTCGAAACCCTCCTGGCAGCAAGGCCGCGCGTCCGGTTTTCAGTGCCAGCGCCGCCGCGCCCCTTACCGTCCGCCGCCGCTCGCGACCGACGGTTCCTTGACGATGTGGCGACTGGCAAAGGTCAGAAATGTAGGCCAGTTCGGGGCGGGAGTATGTCCAGCGCTATGCTGGCGAAAGGCGATGTCACCGTCGATGAGCGGAGTCTCCATCGGCGGAAACTCGGCGGTTCCCATATCCTTTTTGCCCAAGAGTCTGTATACCGGCCCAGCCGCGGCCGCGGCCATGAACATGCCCTTGGCGTCCACCCATCCGTCTCCTTTCGTGGCGCCGCCGCTGACGAACACGGGGCGGGGAGCGCATAGCGCGATCAGTTCATGAGAGTCCACCGGAAGGTCATTCGGGGTCAGAGGGCCGGCGTACTTGAGAAAGTTACCAGCCATCCAGTGGTATTCGTTCGTTCCGGCAACGTTTCCGATCTGCTCCCCGAAATTTCGCCGGTAAAGCGCTGCACCACCGGCGCCAGAAGAACTCACGTAGGCGATCGCAAAACGCTGATCGTACGCCATGGTTACCAGAGCAGCCTTGCCGTAGCGAGAGTGCCCCTCAATCCCGACTTGTTTTGCGTCCACCGCTTTGTCGGTCTCGAAGTAATCCAAGGCACGACTGGCGCCCCAAGCCCACGCGCGCAACGCGCCCCAGTCGTCTAGCTTACGGGGCTGTCCCTGGTTGACCAGACCAATGACGCCCTCGGTCAGGCCAGCACCGTTGTCGGCCTGAACGCTGGTGGGAATGAGAACGGCATAACCCCAGCCCTTGGCCAGAACCTGCTGCTGCCAGGTGGGGCCGCTCGGAGGCTGCATCTGAGGAAAGCGTTTGGCAAAGGACGCCAGGACTTCAGGGCTCAAACCGAACTCCATCACGACCGGCACCGGGCCGGTCGCGTTGGCCGGGGTGGTCAACGAAAGTTGAATGTCCACCGTAATCGGCGGGTACGACGAGTTGTCTGCATGGCCCACGAGCTTCTTGGTGATCACCGGCACATCGCCATTCATTTCCCGGATCGTACTGGTCGCTTCCCAGTTCACCTTGGGTGTGTTCTTGGGGACTCGGCCATAGATTTCCCGATCGAAATCCTCCACGATCTCCGGACGGCGCCGCTTCCACCACAGCTTGGCGTTCGTGACCCTCTTTCCGTTCTTCAGCACCAGCACATCCGGTAGTTTGGAAGACAGATTGGCCTTGGACTCGTCATAGTTCGCGGCATTGGGCGACTCAGGATTGCCGTCTGCACCTCGCCGCAGCGACGTGATATGCAGCAGATCCATCGTCCTCTGGTGATCCTGCTCCGCGGTCAGATGCACCGGCGGTGGCAGATTGCTTGCGACCGGCTGTGTAGCCGTGTCAGTTCCACGCGCCGAAGAATGAACAACCAATGCCACTAGGATCAGACCATAGGGCCACTTCGTGGGTCGCGCGCTGAACAAGGTACCCTCCTCAGATTCTTCCTTACACCGGTTGCTTGACACTCGCCAGGAAGAGCAGAACGATTTATACATTATCTATTTTCACTCACCAAATTATTTTCGTGGCAATCGGACATCAAGAAAGACATCCCACCGTAGTTGGTCAAGGCGACTTGCAATGCCGTGATAGAGTTACCTCCTGCACCGTCGTTACGCGGTCCGCCAGGAGTTGCCCGGAGAACAGAAATAGCTGAGCCGAAACTCTTGCAGTGACATCTCCCAAATCTGCAAGCGAGGGATTGTGGCATGACAAACAGATTCAGCAACCAGCTACCACGCCGTGAGTTCCTCAA
>PKYX01000196.1:16817-20017 GCA_003132825.1 Acidobacteriaceae bacterium | reverse complement strand
CTCAATCAAGTTTACGCCAACGTGCTGGGGCGGCCGGTGCTGGTGCCAAGCAAGAGTGTGGTGAGCCTGGGCTCAGCGATTTTTGCATTTCTGGCCGCCGGCACGTTCAAGAGTATTGAGGAAGCCCAGGACAAGATTTGCCCGCCACACACGTTCTTCCGGCCCGAGGCTTCCGAGCAGGGCGTCTACGAGGAGCTGCATCGCCTGTTTAAGAAGCTTTACTTCGCCTTTGGCGACTCGCGGGCGGGAGCGCTCGCCGACGTGATGCCGGCATTGATTCGCTCCGCCGAGACCGCGAACAGGCCGCACTAAACTCGAGCTAACTTGGAGCGATGAGAGGGAGTCCATGATGAGACGCCGGGAATTCATCCGCCACACAATCGCGGGAGCCGGAGCGCTATGCTTCGCCAGATATTCGCCGTTCGCCGGCGCCACTAGCGCCAGCGAATCTCGGATCGAAGTCCTACTGGGTGAGACGTTGGGAACAATTTCTCCCAATATCTACGGGCACTTTGCCGAAAACTTGAGCGGCGTAATCTATGACGGTATCTGGGTAGGCGAGAACTCGACAGTGCCCAATGTGCACGGAATTCGCAAAGAACTGATTGACGAGATGCGGAAGATCAGAGCGCCGGTGGTTCGCTTCCCTGGAGGATGTTTTGCCGACAGCTATGACTGGCGCGACGGCATAGGACCCCACGACAATCGCCCGCGGCGGACAAACTTCTGGTCCGCAGGTGAAAAGGCCGCCGGCCCGGCCAGTCGCAAGTACGATCCCAACGAGTTCGGCACCAATGAGTTCGTTCACTTCTGCAAGCTGACTGGGGCCGAGCCATATCTCGCCGCAAATGTCCGCGGTCTTCCCGCAGAGGAGTTTGACCGCTGGGTGGAATACTGTAACTCTCCCGCCGGCAGCACCACCTTGGCAGACCTGCGGGCGGCGGGGGGAAGTGCGGAACCCTTCAACGTGCACTATTGGGGTGTAGGGAATGAATCCTGGGGTTGCGGAGGGAATTTCACACCGCAAGAGTACGCCGTGGAATTTCGCCGCTACACAACCTGGGTGCCGGGCTACGGACAGACGCTGTCATTTATTGCGTCAGGCCCCAGTGACGATGGTTGGGATTGGACGAGGGGTTTTCTCGAAGAGATTACCCGCAAAGGGCCTGGGCAGCTCCATTCCATCTACGGTCTGGCGCTTCACTACTACACCTGGAACCTGAGCCGCGGACGCACCACAGACTGGAATCAAGGCAAGGGCGACGCGCTCAAGTTCGATGCGGTGGATTGGTATGAGCTCATGCGGCAAGGCAATCAGATGGAGTCTCTCATCGACGGGCACTGGGAGGTCATGGGAGAGTTCGACCGGGAACGTGCCATCAAGCTGATCGTTGACGAATGGGGGCCTTGGTATCGTCCTGGCAGCGAGATGACGGCGATTGACCAACTGGAGCAGACCCCCACGCTTCGCGATGCTGTGTTCAGCGGGATGACGCTAGATATCTTTAACCGGAATCCGGAAAAAGTTGCGATGGCCAATTGTGCCCAGCTAATCAACTGCTTGAACAGTCTGTACTTGGCTCATGAGGATAAGTTTTGCGTAACTCCAGTCGGGCATGTGTTCTCGATGTATGCCGCCCACCAGAGCGGTCAAGCGGTGCGAACGCTCTTCCTGGTGCCCGAAATCAGTTACGACCGCGATGGGAAGCCGGCGACTCTCTGGGGATTGAATGGATCGGCCTCGCTGCATGACAAACAGCTCGTACTCACCGTGGTGAATCCTGACGTCAGTGAAGCGCGGGAAACTGAAATAGGCATTCGAGGCGGTGCGATAAAAGCGGCGATGGTGACTACGCTGACCAATTCTGACATCCACGCCCACAATAGTTTCGAGCATCGGGACGTGGTCACGCCGCAGTCAAAGGCTTTAGAACCCGCGACTGTAGAAATGAATGGTCGGCAGTTGACCTACGTGTTTCCGCCCGCGTCGGTGACCAAGTTGGTTTTCGCTCTGGCCTAGGCAAGGCTGCGCCCGGGACACGATGGGGCTTGGGAGGAAGCGTTGGCGAGCTGGCGGGAGCGCGTCTCTCGCCCGAACTTAGCTGGACGGGATCTCGCGTCGCTTGCCTCCACTCCGCTTTGCAGCTGACGCGACTAAGCTGGTCGATTCTCGCAGCACGAGATTGGTCTTGAGAGTGTATTCGGAGCCTTCGGGCGCCGGCGTCTCACGCTCGACCTCGGTCAGCAGGGCGTGGAAGGCCAGTCGTGCCAGTTCGCTCTGCGACATTTGGACGGTGGTGAGCGGGGGCAACACGAACTGCGCCAGGCGGATGTCATCGAACCCCACCACTGAAAGGTCCCGCGGAATCGTGATTCCCACCTCATAACTCTTCCGCATCACTCCGATCGCCGTCATGTCGTTAGAGCACAGGACCGCCGTGGGCCGGTCCGGCTTGGAGAGCAGTAGCGCGCACGCCGCCATTCCCCCCTCCATTGTATGATCGCCTTCGACGATGAATGCCGAGTCGGCGGGCAGGCCGATCTCGAGCATCGAGTGCAGGTAGGCATGTTCCCGTGCCCGGGCAGACTTGATGCGCCGCGGTCCGGTGATAAAGGCAATCTTTTCGTGGCGCAAAGCGGCCAGATGCTGCACTGCTTGCCGGATCCCGTGCAGGTAGTCGATACGGATGTTGCTGACCCGGGCGCGAAGCGGCCCCACATCCACAAACACCAGCGGTACTTTTCGCAGCTTCAAATCCTCGAGCAGCACTTCTTCCATGCCGAAGGTCATGATCGCAACCCCCTCGACCCGGCGCTCGATCATTCGCCGCACCGAACTCTCCATGCGTTTCGGATCATTGCCCGTCGAGGTCAGCAAAATCTCGTAGTCATGCTGGACGGCAATGCGCTCGAAGACCTGCACAATTTCCGGGAAGAACGGGTTGGTGATTTCCGAAACGATGAGGCCAAAAATCCGGCTGCGTCCCGACACCAGGGCCCGGGCCTGTGTATTGGGGTAGTATCCCAGTTCTTCGACTACACTCCAGACGCGTTTGGCCAGTTGCGGATTTACCGTGGGAACCCGGTTGATGGCGCGGGATGCGGTGGCGGTGGAAACCTTTGCCCGTTTTGCGATTTCGCGAATGTCCACTGGGGCTCACAATGTCGTTGCCGATTCTAGCACGGCAAACGTTTGCCTA
>PKYX01000196.1:4371-16783 GCA_003132825.1 Acidobacteriaceae bacterium | reverse complement strand
TTTAATCTCGCATTCCCAAACTACTGACAACGCGTGTGTTAAACCGTAGTTCGAAGGCCAGGCGAGGTGCTATCCTTCAATAGTGCGTCTTCTCACGGTTCGTCTCATCATCTCGCTGATTTTGGGCATCACACTGGTATCCCTATTTTCCTCCTATTACCAGGTTCGTTCAGAAAAATCCGGCCTTCGCCGGGACTTGGAGCGGCGCGCCGAAGTGTTAGGAGACAGTCTGGCGGGCTACATCGAGCCCTACCTGGAGAAAGACGGCCACAAAGACTCTCACAAGGAACTTCAGAAGATCGTAGACCGGTTCGGCAACCGGCAACACCTGGCGGGGGTCGCGATCTATGACCTTCGAGGCCAGCCGATTGCCATAACTCCTGGACTGGCGGACCGGATTGGTGGTGAGCCCGGTGTGGTTGGGGAGGCGGTGACGAAGAATGAAACCTCGGGCCAGTTCATTCGTGCCCAAGGGGTGGCTCTCTACATTTATGCGGTTCCCCTTCATCAACACACAGATGTGGTCGCCGGTCTGGCGATCGTGCACGATGCCGGCTATATCAATGTCCAAAGTGCCCGCATTTGGCGTGAAACATTCGTGCGCGTGCTCGTGCAGGTTCTGCTCATCGCCCTCATCACTCTGCTGATCGTACGCTGGAGCATTGCGGGTCCGATTGCTCGTGCTGCCCAGTGGGTACGTGCGTTGCGCACGGGAAAGGGTCTGGCAAAAACCTCTGCCCCAGATCTCGACTTACTGCGTCCCCTAGCCCATGAAATGGCGACTTTTGTGGAAAGTCTCTCCGCGGCCCGTTCCGCTGCCGAAAAAGAAGCCCAATTCCGCGAAGCAGCTGAAACCTACTGGACCGCCGACCGGCTTTCCGTGCATGTGCGCGGCAAGCTTGGGGATAGCCGGTTGTTCGTGGTTTCCAATCGCGAGCCTTATATCCATAACCGGCAAGGCAGGTCCGTGCAAGCGATCGTACCGGCGAGTGGTCTGGTAACGGCACTCGGACCGGTACTGTGCGCCTGCGATGGAACCTGGGTGGCACACGGCAGCGGCGATGCCGACCGCGAAACCGTCGATGAGCACGACAAGCTTGGTGTACCGCCCGACGACCCGCGCTACACACTACGCCGAGTGTGGCTGAGCAAGGAAGAAGAGGAAGGATACTATTACGGCTTTGCCAACGAGGGTCTGTGGCCGCTTTGCCATATGGCGCACACCCGGCCTGTGTTTCGCGCCTCCGATTGGGAGCACTACCAGAAGGCCAACCGCAAGTTCGCAGACGCCATACTCGAGGAGATGGAAGGGACAGACCGTCCGGTGCTTCTGGCGCAGGACTACCATTTTGCCCTTCTGCCTCGGCTGGTAAAAAAGGCTCGTCCCGACGCACGGGTGGCGATCTTCTGGCACATCCCGTGGCCCAGTCCCGAGGCATTTGGTATTTGTCCTTGGCAGAAAGAACTGCTGGACGGCCTGCTGGGAGCGGATCTCATTGGTTTTCATATTCAGTCCCACTGCAATAATTTCCTGCAGACGGTGGACCGGGCGGTCGAGTCGCGCATCGATTGGGAACATTTTGCCGTGAACCGGGAAGACCACCGCACCGTGGTCAAACCTTTTCCCATCAGCGTTGAGTTTCCCGAAGATCCTCCTCCCCCTGAGGAATCCGCCTATGTGGAACGAGTTTCTTTGTTGCGGGAAATCGGAGTCGAAGCCACTTTTCTCGGGGTGGGTGTGGATCGAGTGGACTACACCAAGGGCATTCTCGAGCGCTTTCTTGCCATCGAGAAGCTGCTCGAGAAATACCCTGCATACCAGGGTAAATTCACCTTTGTGCAGATCGGCGCGCCCAGCCGTACCCATATCAAGCGGTACCACGACCTATTGGCGGAGGTCGAGGCCGAGTCGGAGCGCATCAATTGGCGCTTTCAGACGGGTAAGTGGAAGCCCATCGTTTTCTTGAAACGGCAGCACAGCCACGAGGAAATCCAGCGTTTTTATCGGATTGCGGATCTTTGCCTGGTCACTTCTCTGCACGACGGCATGAATCTGGTGGCGAAGGAATTTCTGGCGGCGCGTCATGATGAGCAAGGAGTGCTCATCTTGAGCTGCTTCACAGGCGCGGCCCGCGAATTGCCGGATGCGCTGCTGGTCAATCCCTATGATATCGAGCATACGGCGGAAGCGATTCGGTTCGCGTTGGAGATGGACTCGGAAGACCGAGTGGCCCGTATGCGGCGTATGCGCAAAGTGGTGAGAGAACACAACATCTATCGTTGGGCCGGGAATCTGGTTGCGGAGCTCTGCGACGTGAGGTTGGAGGATCCTGCGAATCACAATTTCGGGCAAGCCGACGGCGTTTCCGCTCCCGGCACATCTGTTGCGCCCTTCCTATCGCACGCCACCTAAGAACCTGTCATTGAGCCCGCCGCCACCGAGGCGCAACAAGGCTCTTCAATCCTGATAAAAGAGGAGTATTCTGTGCACTGCCCGCTGGCGCTGCCGCATGGGGTTCGGGTCATCCGATATCGAGCGCCCTAGGCGGGGGAGGAGCAGCCCATGCCGCATCGAGTTCCGCGGCGCAGGTTTCTGCGAGGAATGGGAGCCTTAGCGGCGGGGACGGTCGCGTCTTCGGTTTCGTCCTGGGTGGCTGACGGGGCAGTGTCGCCATTCAGAGTTGCCGTGATTAACGACGAGATCTCGCAGGACTTTGGCCACGCATGCGAGGTCGCGTCACGCGAGTTTGGCATGAATTGGATCGAACTGCGCGGCATGTGGAACAAGAATGTGCTCAACCTAGACTCCAAAGAGATTGCTGAAGCGAAGCGCATCCTGGAAAATAACAAGTTGCGGGTCACCGATATCGCCAGCCCCCTGTTCAAAGTGGATTGGCCGGGCGCACCGCGGTCGAAGTTCAGTCCCAAGCGCGATCAGTTCAACGCCGACTTTACCTTTGAGCAGCAAGATGAAGTGCTCGAGCGCTGCATTGAGCTGGCAAAGATTTTCCAGACCGATCGCGTGCGCTGTTTCGATTTTTGGCGGCTCGAGAACCCGGGCCCCTATCGCAGAGCCATGAATGAGAGACTGCTGAACGCAGCCAACAAGCTGGGCCAGAACGACTTGATCCTGGTTCTGGAAAATGAAGGGGCGTGCAATACAGCCACTGGCGCGGAGGCAGCGAAGGTGCTCGGTGAAGTGAAATCCCCTCACCTGATGCTGAACTGGGACCCTGGAAACGCGGCGAGTCGCGGCGAAACGCCCTATCCCGATGGCTACGGGTTGTTGCCCAAGAACCGCATCGGCCACTGCCATTGTAAGGATGTTGCAAAGAAGTCCGGCGCGCAAGGAGGTGAATGGGCTGCCATAGGGGACGGCATCATTGATTGGGTTGGCCAGTTCAAAGCCCTTAAGCGCGACGGTTACCACTACGCGGTGAGCTTGGAGACCCACTGGCGCGGCGCCGGAACTGCGGAGGCGTCGAGCCGGCAAAGTTGGGCCGGCATGAAGGACGATTTGCAGAAGGCTGACGCGCTTTAGGTTTCACGACTTGGGGTTCATTTCATACCAGGAGATTGAAGTGTTGACCAAAGATAGTGAGGAACACGGATGAGGATTCAGGATGCCAAAGTCTTTGTCTGTTCTCCCGGAAGAAATTTTGTAACCCTTAAGATCTCCACCGATGAAGGCGTCTACGGCCTGGGTGATTGCACTCTGAACGGCCGGGAACTTGCGGTGGCCAGCTACCTTACCGACCACGTCATCCCCTGCATTGTTGGCCGTGATCCATTCCAGACAGAGGACGTTTGGCAGTATTTATATCGCGGCGCCTATTGGCGCAAAGGTCCGGTAACCATGAGCGCCATCGCTGCCGTGGACATGGCTCTGTGGGACATCAAGGGAAAAGCGCTGAACACACCGCTATACAATTTGCTCGGGGGAAAAAGCCGCACGGGCGTAATGGTCTATGGCCATGCTAATGGGCGCGACTTGGAAGAAACGTCAGATCAGGTCGCTAAGTACATCGACGAAGGATATTTAGCGGTCCGCGCCCAGTCCGGTGTTCCCGGACTACCCAGCACCTACGGCGTTTCCAAAGATAAGACGTTTTACGAACCAGCCGAAAAAGGCTTGCCGCCGGAGAACTCGTGGTCGTCGGAGAAGTACCTCAATCACGTTCCCAAGCTGTTTAAGGCGCTGCGTACGAGGTTCGGAGACGATGTCCATCTTCTGCACGATGCGCATCATCGACTCACGCCGATCCAGGCGGCACGTCTAGGGAAGGAGATTGAACCCTACCATCTGTTTTGGCTGGAAGATGCGGTAACGGCAGAACTGCAGGAAGGATTTCGCATCATCCGACAGCACACCACCACGCCGCTCGCCGTGGGCGAAATCTTCGATACCGTGTGGGACGCAAGACTCCTCATTTCCGAACAGTTAATTGACTACTTGCGCATGACCGTGGTGCGCGGTGGAGGCATCACACCGCTGAGAAAAGTTGCCGCTTTTGCCGACCTGTATCACGTGCAAACCGGATGCCACGGTGCCACCGATCTTTCTCCGGTGACCATGGGGGCGGCTTTGCACTTTGATATTTCCGTCGGCAATTTTGGAATCCAGGAATACATGCGGCACACGCCGGAGACGGATGAAGTATTTCCGCACGCGTATTGGTTCAAGGACGGTTATTTGCATCCCGGGGACAAGCCTGGGCTGGGCGTGGACTTTGACGAGAAGCTGGCGGCAAAGTTCCCGTATGAACGCGCGTACTTGCCGGTAAACCGTAAGCTCGACGGGACCATGTGGAACTGGTGATGACGGAATCCGCAATGTTTGAAGACGTCGGCAATCCCGGTGGTGGCCATTGCCCGCATGGCTCAGAGTTTGCCAGGGCCGTGACTCGATGTCTTCCGAAACGTGGGCCCAAAACAAAGCGATAGCAGTGGCGTTCGCGGGTAACATCCTGCAACCGGAGGAGTGTGACATGGGGCAGAACACCCGTCGTGGGTTTATGAAACAGGCTGCCATGGGAGCAGCAGCGCTTTTGGCGTATTCTCCCTCCCGCGTGTTGGGAGCCAATGATCGTGTGCGCCTCGGCATGATTGGGGTCGGCGGACGCGGACAGGATCTGCTCAAGCAGGTGCTGCAACTTCCCGATGCGCAGCTGGTTGCCATCGCCGACATCTACGGCCGCCGCCGCGATGAGGCGAAACAGATGGCTCCCGGCATTCAAACCCTCGACGATTACCGGCGGCTGCTCGCCATGAAAGATATCGACGGCGTGATCGTGGCAACGCCCGTCTTTCTGCACTCTGAGCATTTCCTGGCAGTACTTGCTGCTGGGAAGGACCTGTATTGCGAAAAGACTATGACCTGGTCCATCCCGGAGGCGGAGCGGTGTTTAGCGGCCGCCACCCAATCTGATCGGGTGGTGCAAATCGGACTACAGCACGAAAGCTCGGGCGCACTGGCCGATACGCGAAAATGGATCAAGGATGGACTGGTCGGAAAGGTTACCCAGGTGGAATCGTGGATGAGCCGGAATACCCCGCACGGTGTGGCCCAGTGGGTGCGTCCCGTTCCCCCCGATTGTACTGCGCAGAATGTCAATTGGAAAGCATTCCTCGATGGCCGGCCGGATCGACCCTTCGATGCCTACAAATTCATGAACTGGCGCTTGTTCTGGGAGTTTTCCGGAGGCAACATCACGGAGAACATGGTGCACCAGATGGCCTGGATCATGAGCGCTCTCGACCTGCCCGTGCCGGACGCGGCGACCATGTCGGGCGGTGTATTTTCAGAAAAAGACGGTCGAGAAGTCCCGGACACGATCGCGGTCACTCTCGATTTCCCGAACGATTTGGTCGTGACCTGGCAGTCTACATTCAGCAACAGCCGTTATGGATTGGGCGAGCATCTACTCGGAAGCGACGGTACTGTCGAGCATGTGGCCGGAGCAACGGACATGGTGAGCGGCAAGTCGGCTGAAACCATTCGCTACTACCCGGAGAAGGCGAATCGTCCGAGCGGTTCACCTCTCACCGGGGACACTCCGGATCAGAATCACATGGCGAACTGGATTGACTGCATGCGCACGCGCAAAACTCCGAATGCGTCGGTCGACATCGGCTACCGCTCGGCCGTCGCGGCGCATATGTCGAACCTCGCTTATCGACGAAAACAACGCATCACCTTGGAGATGGCAAAATCGATTCAGCCCCAGTTCTAGAACGATTTCGTCCTCAGGGGATCGTGAACAGGTGCGCCCTGCGCCGGCCAGTAGGTTCACTCGGNNGAAGGCCTTACCGGGGCTCGGTGCTACCCTCGATCATCCAGCCCTCTCAGCGGAGTGTATTTCTCCATTAGAATACCCGGATGGCTCCCGCACTCGAATTCACCAGCCTCACCAAGGAGTACCGCAGCTTTCCAGGCGCACGGCGAGTGCGTGCCCTAGAAGACTTCACCTTGCAAGTGGAGGCAGGCGAAATCTTCGGCTTTCTGGGACCGAACGGGGCCGGGAAGAGCACGGCGATCCACTTGGCCATGGGCTTCATGCGGCCCACCCGAGGGGGCGGTCGCATGCTGGGAGCGCCCTTTGGCCACGCCCCTACCCGGCGCCGGGTGGGGTTCTTGGCGGAAAACGTCGCGCTCTACCATCGTCGGGCAGAATTCCTGGTCCGCTTCTACGGCGGGCTTAACGGCATGAGTGGCTCCGACCTGGCAAAGCGGGCACGCGACGTTTTGCAGGTGGTCGGTCTGCAGGATCACTCCAATCGCAACGTGGGCAAATTTTCGCGCGGCATGTTGCAGCGGGTGGGTCTGGCGCAAGCGCTGGTGAATGATCCTGATCTGCTCATCCTCGATGAACCCACGTCGGCGCTTGATCCGCTGGCCCGGGTTGCGGTTCGCGAGTTGCTGCTCACCGCGCGTCAGGCGGGCAAGACCGTTTTCCTCAGTTCCCACCTGCTTTCTGAGGTCGAGCTGGTGTGCGATCGGGTCGCCGTGCTGCATCGCGGTCGGCTGGTACGGATGGGCAGGACCGCGGACCTGCTCGAGTCCCTGGGAGAAACGGAAATCGTAGCCCGGGGCATTGCGGCCACTGTGTTCCCGGGCGCAGTGGCTCGAGATGGTGTGGTCCGTTTTTCCGTGGCGCCAGCCGCGCAAAGGGCGGCCTTTGAGCGCATCTGGAGCCTGGGCGGAGAAATTGTCAGCCTCAATCCCGTCCGGCGATCGCTGGAAGAGGTCTTCCTGGAAGTGACCGGCACGGGAGAATCCTCGTCGAGGGAGGGCGTTGCATGAAACCCGCAGTCTTGATCGGCGTAAATTTTGTGCGTGAGCAGCGTTGGCCGATTTTCGTCCTGCTGCTTTGGATCCTTCTTATTGCGTTCCTCGGACTGGTCGGCGACATTGTTCGCGAACGCGAGGATCTGCTTTTTCTCTTTAAGCAAGTGGCCGTGTATGTGGTTTTCTTCAGCGTCTTCTTCGGCGGCTCGGCCATCTATAACGAGCGTAAGACGCGGCGCATTCTGGCCGTGCTTTCAAAGGCGGTAGGGCGCCAGCAATACCTCTCCGGACTCGTGCTGGGTGTGACCATGGCTTGCGCGATTTACTGCTTCTCCCTCGGCCTCACCGGGAGCTGGACTCTGGGGCAGGCTGGTTTTCCCATCTCGCAAGTTTGGTTTCTGATGGCCGGTGTTGCGGCCGCTTGCATGCTGGCTGGTACGGTCGCTTTGATGTTCTCGACGTTCCTGAACCCCTTCTTTGGAGTAAGCGCCACCGCCCTCGTGCTGCTGGCGCTGCCGGCGATGGCCAGCCGGTTCCTGTCGGATCAGTGGAGCTATATCATGCCCGTGTATTCCCTTACGATGACCGTCCTACGGTCTTCCTTTCGGTCTCCGGGAAGCCCTTCCTGGTTGCCCATTGGCTTGGCGCTTGTGGAGACGGTCGCCTTTTGGGTGCTCGCGGCACGGATCTTCGCCTATGTGGATATCGCGGTGGCGGTGGAATAGCCGAGGGTCGCAGCGAGGCCAAATGGCGGGATCAATGCAGCAGTTCTGCCGCTGATCGCGACGCGTATTCCAAAACGCGCCCGGGGAGGACGCCAAGATAGATGGTTGCCGCCAGGCTGATGGCAAGCGCGCTGCCAAGTCCGAGCGGGATGGGCGCGACCGGAATCTCCTCTTTCGGCTCGCGCATGTACATGACCACGATGATTCGCAGGTAGTAGTACGCGCCCACCCCGCTATTGAGCACGCCGATGATCGTGAGCCACACGAGATTGGCCTGGAGCGCCGCACTGAACACATAGAATTTCGCGAAGAAACCACCGGTAATCGGAATGCCAATCAGCGACAGCAGGAAAATGGTTAGCGTGGCGGCCAGCAGCGGGGCGCGTCGTCCCAGCCCGGCATAGTCTTCGAGGGCTACGTGACGTTCCCCCGCGCCCGCCAAATGGCTGACCACGGCGAACGCACCCAAATTCATGGCGGCGTACGACGCGACATAAAACATAGCGGCGGGAATACCATTTTCCGGCAGGGCGGCGAACGCGACCAACAAATAACCCGCGTGGGCGATTGAGGAATATGCCAGCAAGCGTTTGACATTGCTTTGCACCAGAGCGGAAATGTTACCGATTGTCATTGAAAGCGCCGCGGTGAGCCAGATCAGCCACAGGCGTCCCGGAGCGTGCGCTTCGAACAAAATGCGCAGCAGGACGGCAAACACGGCCGCCTTGGGCGCGGTGGACATGAATCCAACGACCGGCGCCGGGGCGCCTTCGTAGACGTCGGGGGTCCAGATGTGGAAGGGAGCGGCTGCGACCTTGAACGCCAGTCCGACAAACATCAAGGCGACTCCGGCATAGGCCAGAAGCGGAACCATGTCCGTGCCCAGCGTATCAGCGATGACACTGATGCTGGTTGAGCCCGTGGCCCCGAACATCAACGCGACTCCGTAGAGAAAGAACGCAGTCGCAAAGGAGCCCAGCAAGAAATATTTCAGGGAAGATTCAGTGCTGATCGCGGCATGCCGCCGGAAGCCGGCGAGAATGTAAGTTGAGATGGAGGAGATCTCGAGGGCAATGAAGATCAGTACCAATTCCACCGCCGACGACATCAGGCTCATGCCCACTGCGCCCAGCAAGATCAGGGCATAGTATTCGCCCGCGCGAGTTTGTTGGACTTCCATGTATTCGTAAGAAGTGAGAATCACCACGGCGGTGATGCTGGCGATCAGGAAGTGGAAGAAGATGCTAAATGAATCTACTCGCACCATGTCGGAGAAGGCATAACCAGGAACCTGGGCTTGATACAGGGTGGCGGCAATCGCGGCCAGCGAGCCCAACAGCGCAATGCCTCCAAGAGTCCGCTGGCTGCGCCGTTCATCGACCAGCGGATCGAGCACCATGATGACCATGCCAAAAATGGAGAGCACGATCTCTGGCAGGATGCGAATGTAGTCGACCGCATGGGGGATATTGTTCACCAACTGAATGCGGAAGTTCACTGACCCACCACCTTGCTGGCCAGCTGTGCGATCGGCGCCAGAACGGTCTGCACCGCGGGATCAATGGCATTCAGCCACAGCAGGGGCGCGACCCCCATCACCAGGGCAGCCACAGCTGCGGGCCAGAGGGCGACGCGTTCCCGGACGCCCAAGTCGGGCAGGCTCTGATTGACCTCGTGTTTGACCTTGCCAAAGAACACTCTTTGGTACATCCACAGCAGGTAGCAGGCGCTCCAGATTACGCCGGTGGCACCCACGACTCCGTAGACGGCGCGGGCCTGAAACGCACCACTCAGAACCAGAAATTCGCCGACAAATCCGTTGAGTAGGGGTAGGCCTACCGATGCCAGGACAACGAACAGGAAAAACGAGGCGTAGACCGGCATGGGAGTCGCAAGGCCGCCGAATTCAGAGATCTCGTAGGTATGCCGTCGTTCATACAAAATGCCGGCCAGCATGAACAGCGCCCCGGTGGAAACGCCGTGTGCCAGCATCACATAGGTAGCGCCGTCCAGCCCGATTTGAGTGAAGCTGAAGATGCCGAGTACGACGAAGCCCANNGGCGACCAGCGCGCCGTAGACGATGCCGACCAGCGCCAGAATCATGATCCACCAGGCGTTTGAACGGGACTGTTCGGGAAACAGTCCCAGGTTGAAGCGAAACATTCCGTAGGTGCCCATCTTCAGCATGACGCCTGCAAGTAGCACTGATCCCGCGGTGGGAGCCTCCACGTGCGCGTCCGGCAACCAGGTGTGGAAGGGGAACAGCGGAACCTTTACCGCGAAAGCGATGAAGAAACCGAGGAAAAGCCAGGGCGCAGCGCTCAGGAAACCCTCCACTTGGCCGCCGCGGATGGCTGACTCGATGGTGGCAAAATCGAAGCTGCCAACCTTGGCGTACAGCCACAGAATGGCCGCCAGCATGAACATCGAGGCAATCATCGTATAAAGGAAGAACTTCACCGCCGCATAAATGCGCCGTCCGTGGCCGAACATGCCGATCAGCAGCGCCATAGGGATCAGCGTGGATTCCCAGAAGAAGTAGAAGAGAAACAAATCCAGCGAAGTGAACACACCGATCAGCGCCGTCTCCAGAACCAGAAGAAGGATGAAGAACTCTTTTACCCGCTCATGGACCGACTGCCATGAAATCAGCACGCACAGCGGCGTCAGAAAGGTTGTGAGCACTACCAGCCACATGGAAACGCCATCCACCCCCATGTGATAGTGGATGTTTGGAGTTGGGATCCAGGGGTGGTCGACTTCGAATTGAAACCCGCTCAGCGCCCGGTGGAAGTGTGCCGGCAAATGTAATGAGACGACAAATGTCAGCAGCGAGACCACCAGCGAAAACACGCGGATGTCGCGATCGCGCCGTGGAAACAGCAGGAGCAACAGCGCACCCGCCAGCGGAACGAATGTCACCAGGGTAAGAATGTAGCCGTCGAGTGCGCTCATCGGGTGCCCATCCAGATCATGTAGGCGATGATCACGGCGGCGCCCGCCGCGATCCAACCCGCATAGGAACGCAGGTTGCCGGACTGCATGTGGCGCAGCGAATCGGAAACTTCGCGGGCACCGTCGGCGCTGTTATCGAGTGCGGCATCGATGATGTTCTGATCCACCCCGTGCCACAGGATTCGAGTCGATCCGTCCACCAAAGGTTTGACCAAGAGAATCGCGTACAGCTCATCTACGTAATACTTGTGGAGGACCGCGTCGTAGAGACCGCCGAGACCTTCGGCGATTTGCTGCGGCAGCTGCGGACGCCGCATGTAAAGCAGCCAAGCCAGATAGAGGCCGAGGATGGCCGCGCCGACCGAGATGCTGGTGAAAAACAGTTCCGACCGGCCTTCGTCCGTGTGCTCCTGCGCCGGAAGCGTCGCCGCAGGCGTATCCGACGTGCCGTAGGCCGCCGCGTCGGAGTGAAAGACAGGCGAAAGAAACTTGTCGAAGCGCGTGCTTCCCACCCAGCCGCCCATCACCGAAAGCACCGCCAGAACGACCAGCGGAACCAGCATGACGCGCGGGCTCTCGTGGATACCGCCATGGCCATCATGCCCGCCAGGCGCCGGGACCTCAGCCTGCCGGGCAGCACGGTCATGGGCCTCCGCCTCTCCGCGGTATTCCCCAAAAAACGTCAGGAACCAAAGCCGGAACATGTAGAACGACGTTAGAAACGCGGTGAAGACACCAATTCCCCAATACGCCAGGTTGACTCTCGAGGCCGCGAAGAGGATAGCGTCCTTGCTGAAGAAGCCGGCAAACGGGGGGAACCCGGCAATCGCGAATGTCGCTGCCGTCATGGTCCAGAATGTCCAGGGTATTTTCTTGCGCAGTCCGCCCATGCGCCGCATGTCCTGCTCGCCACCCACCGCGTGAATCACCGAACCTGCCGCAAGAAACAGCAGGCCCTTAAAGAACGCGTGCGTCATCAGGTGAAAGATGCCGGCCGAGTATGCCGCCACGCCGCAGGCCATGAACATGTATCCCAGCTGAGAAATGGTGGAATAGGCGAGAACTTTCTTGATGTCGGTCTGCACCACGCCGATGGTCGCGGCAAACAGCGCCGTCAGGGTGCCGATCACGGCCACCGCGGTCAATGCTTCCGGGGCGTGGTCAAAAATCACATGCGAGCGCGCAATCATGTATACGCCGGCCGTCACCATGGTGGCAGCGTGAATCAGGGCAGAGACTGGTGTCGGACCTTCCATCGCGTCGGGCAGCCNNCCGACTTGCCGCAGGCTCCGACCAGCAGAAGCAAGGCAATGGCGGTCAGCAAGCCCGCCCCGGCGGTTTCCGCGCCCAGGGGCGCGACACTCTGGAAGACCTGGGCGAAATTCAGCGACCCGAAGTGCTGGATCAGAAGAAACAGCGCGATCAGAAATCCGAAATCGCCTA
>PKYX01000196.1:0-4347 GCA_003132825.1 Acidobacteriaceae bacterium | reverse complement strand
CACCAGCGTCAGCATGAAGAACATGAACAGGTTGAGGTAGCAGAAAAAACGATAGAACCCGCCCTCCTCCCACATGTAGCCGACAGAGTAAATATGGATGAGGAATCCGACGCCGGTCACGACCAGCAGCATCACCAGCGAAAGAGGATCGAGGTAGAAAGCGAAATCGGCACGGAATCCGCCGGCGCGAATCCAGGGCGCAAGCACTTCGACGTAGGGCGTGGCCAAAGTAGCAAAATGGGCCACCACCCACAGCGCCATGGCAAATGCCGCACCACAAAACCCAAGCGCCACCGCGGCCACGGTCTGTCGGGAAAAGCGCTTCCCCGCCAAGCCATTGATGGCGGCGCCCATCAGCGGCACCAGCGGGATCAGCCAGAGATGCAGGTTCGGCGTCATAGTTTGAGCAGATTCACGTGATCCACGTTCAAAGTTTCACGGGTGCGGTACACGGCAATGATGATGGCCAATCCCACGGCCGCCTCGGCTGCGGCCACCACCATGACGAAGAAAACGAACACCTGCCCGCTGAGTGCATGCCACTGCGCTGCGAATGCGACAAACGAGAGATTTACGCCGTTGAGCATCAGCTCAATCGACATAAAAATGGTGATGATATTGCGTTTGATCAGAAAACCGATCACGCCGCAAGCAAATAAAATGCCGCCCAGCAAAAGGTAATACGAAAGCGGGACCATCAAACCTCCTTCTTCGCGGTCGGCGCGGATTCTGGCCGAGCCGCCAGCACCACGGCACCCATGATGGCGATCAACACCAAAATGGAAGTGACCTCAAAGGGCAGCAGGAAATCGTGAAACAGAAGCCAACCAATGATTCTGGGTGGCCCCGGAAGAGATCCAACCTCCACCGGCCGCGTGCCCGAGTGCTCGAGAAGAACCCAGCCAAGGAGCGCGCCGCCGATCAGCATTCCAGGGATTCCAATCAGCAGCGCTACGCGGCTGCCTTTTGTGTGTTCCTCCTCGCCTGCATTGAGCAGCATGATCACGAAGACGAATAGCACCATAATGGCGCCCGCNNTCCGCTGCCAGCGAACCCATCACCACCACGAGCGAAAGTGCGCTGTTGATGGGATGCGTCTGTGCAATCAGGTTGACCGCACCCGCTACGCAGATCGCACCGAAAATCAGAAATAGGATCAGATGAAGCATTGATTGTTGAACGGACGACTAAGCTATTAGAGCAACCACCAAGGCCGTGATGACCAGATTCGCAATAGCCAGCGGCAGCAAGAACTTCCAGCCAAACGCCATGAGCTGGTCGTATCGAAATCGCGGCAGCGTTCCGCGAACCCAAATGTAAACAAACAAGAAGCCAAAGACCCGCAACAGAAACCAGCCGATCGGCAAGAGAGCCTGTAGCCACGCGGGACCGAACAGCGGTCCGTGCCATCCGCCCAGAAACAGAATCGTCGCCAAAAAAGAAACCGTGAGCATGTTTGCGTATTCGGCCATGAAGAACATGGCGAACTNNAGAACATGGCAAACTTCATGGAGCTATACTCGGTGTGATAACCGGCAACCAGTTCGGTTTCCGCCTCGGGCAAGTCAAACGGGATGCGGTTCGTTTCCGCATAGGCCGCCGTCAAATAAATGAAAAACGCCACGATTTGGCCCTGGAAAATGTTCCAGCGGGGGATGAAGCCCCAGAAGTGCCCGCTCTGGGCGTCCACAATGTCCCGCAGGCTGAAGCTGCCTGCCATAATCAAAACACCCACCAAGGAAAGCCCCAGGGCAATCTCGTAGCTCACCATCTGGGCGCTGGCCCGCAATCCGCCCAGCAGGGAGTACTTGCTGTTCGACGACCAGCCGGCGAGTGCCACCCCGTACACCCCGAGCGAGGTGATGCCAAGAACAACCAGCAGTCCGATATTCACGTCCGTGATCTGCAACGGAATCTGCACTCCTCGGAGGGTGATGAAGTTGCCGATCGGAATCACCGCAATCGAAGTCAGAGCAAACACGACGGCAAGCATGGGGGCTACGGTATAGAGCAGCTTGTGCACGTGCGGCGGGGTAATGTCTTCCTTGAACAGAAACTTGACCCCGTCGGCCAACGGCTGCATTAATCCGAAGGGCCCCACACGCGTGGGCCCCCAACGGTTCTGGATGTGGCCGACGACTTTGCGCTCCAGCCAAACGGTGTACGCCACCGCTGTGAGCAGGACAACAAGCGCGATCACGATCTTGACCACCGAGACGAGGATGAAGATGCCGATGCTCAATGCTTTTTCTCTTACCCGGACGCGACTCTTCGTAGCTATGGGACGGCTATGAACAACGATTAGTCGGCGGCCACATCAGCTTCCGACCCTTGTTTACGATGGTTCTCAACTACTGCATTCAAGGTGCGGGAGTAGCGCCCGAGCGTCCCCGAAGTGAACAAAGCGTCTTTCGAGGGCCGAATCAAATCCGGCGACTGCACCGCGCCCGAGCCGCTCCCCGACAGAGTCGTGTGCTGATCGTTGCCCGCCTGCAGGTTCCTCCGCG
This sequence comes from Acidobacteriaceae bacterium, assembly GCA_003132825.1. Lineage (GTDB taxonomy): Bacteria > Acidobacteriota > Terriglobia > Terriglobales > Acidobacteriaceae > PALSA-270. Next base: position 1,840 of record PKYX01000196.1, on the reverse strand, counting down.
AGACTCCGTATCCCGGCACCAGTCGCTGGATTTCGTCCAGGATAGCCATCGGATCAAAGGGGCTCATTTTGGGTTCGAGTCCGTTGGCTTCCAACCAAACCGCGTGCCGATCGGCTTCGCCCGACTGGGCTCCGCGGGACTGCCCCATGTCCGCGCGAGTTCCGCCACCGAAGGGAACCAATTTGCGTATGTCGAACGCCATGGCGCTAGCGACGCGGACGATCATCTCAAAGTCGCTCTTGGATCCGCTGACTTCTCCCGCCTTCTTCACCAGTTGGATATCGCCGCACGTGTTGGTGAAGGTGCCGGACTTTTCGTACGCGTTGGCAGCCGGCAGTACCACGTCCGCGACAGTTGCGGTCTCGGTGAGAAACATGTCCTGCACCACGACAAAGGTCCGAGCGAAAGCAAAGGGATCAATCCCAAACCGGCCGACTGGATTGGTGCCGACCGCATACAACGCCTTCAGCTTGCCAGCCTGGGCGCTCGCGATCATCTCCGGCAGCGGAAGGCCAGGAGTTTCGGGAACGCCGCCCCATTCTTGGTGGAATCTGCCGCTGTTGGCGGCCGGATGGTAGCCGGGAAGCAGGTCCGGGTAGAGACCCATATCGGCGGCGCCGCGCGAATTGGCGTAGTCCCCGAGACAGATAAACTTGGCGCCCGGAATGCCGGAGCCGAATCTCACCAGGGAGAGAATATCCGCACCGCGCATTTCCGATCCGAAAATGATCACTAAATTCTGCTCGGCGTGTAGCCGGTCCCGCAAGTCCGTCCACGCGTCGCGGTTGGTTTTTGCGGTGACCAGAGCCTCAGCGGCGGATTCGTCTCCGGCAAGAAACCGAGCCAAATTCGTCTCCGTACCCACCGGAATCGTGGTAAAGCTGACCGCCTGGCGCTCGAGCTTGATCGGCTGCGAGTTCATCCCGTAGAACCGCGCGCCGTGCAGACGAACGTTATTGCGTATCTGCCAGGCGAGGAGCGGATGCTGTTCGGTCGGATCGTTGCCAATGAGCAGAATCGCCGGCGCGTTGTACACGTCGCGCATGGTCGCCGTGCACTCGGGCTTGCCGACAACGGCGGAAGCGAAAGCAGGGAAGTCGGCCGTGCGGTGGTGGTCAATGTTGTTGGTCTGGAGCACCACGCGGGCGAACTTCTGCAGGAGATAGCTCTCCTCGTTCGTGGTGCGGTTCGAGCCGAGAACTCCGATCGTCGGTCCGCCCTCGCGGTCGCGAATGGCAGCGAATTGTTCGCCGATCAGTTGGAACGCTTCTTCCCAGGTGGACGGCGTCAATCGCCCGTCCTTGCGAATGAGCGGCTGGGTTAAACGGTCCTCGTGGTTGGCGAAGTCGAATCCATAGCGGCCTTTGATGCACAGGAAATCGCCATTGATACCACTCTTGTCACGGTTGTCCCCGCGGACAATCTCCATTCCGGTTTCGGACCGGCGCACACCCAAGGTGGTCTTGCAGCCGTCAGCGCAGTGGGCGCAGGTGGTTCCAACGTGGGTCATCTCCCAGGGCCGCGTCTTGTAGCGGTAGGCGCCCGAAGTCAGCGCGCCCACCGGGCAGATGTCAATGCACATACCGCACTCTTCGCAGTCCAGGTGATCTTCCAGGTTGGGGGCAATGATGGAACTCACGCCGCGGTTCTGAATGCCCAGCGCGGCGACGTCCATGCCCTCGTTGCACACCCGCACACAGCGGTAGCACAAAATGCAGCGTGGCCGGTCAAAGTAGACGACCGGGGACCACTGCTGCTCGTCCTTATGATTCTTGGCGTCGATGTATTTGGACTCCGCGGCACCGTAGGAGAATGTCATGTCCTGCAATTCGCACTCGCC
>PKYX01000449.1 GCA_003132825.1 Acidobacteriaceae bacterium | reverse complement strand
CGCGCCGTCTCACCACGCCGCTTCTTCATGCTGCTCGTAGCGGCATTCGCGGGCCTGGGGCTGCTGCTGGCCGCCCTCGGCATCTACGGCGTCATCTCGTATTCAGTCACACAGCAAGGGCAAGCGATCGGCATCCGCATGGCGCTCGGCGCAAGCGTCGGCCAGGTGCAGCGCCAAGTGCTCACCAGTACGCTGCGCTTGGCGCTTGCTGGTATGGTGCTGGGCACATTGGGTGCACTCGCAGTGGCCAGGCTAATTTCTTCGTTATTGTTTGCCACCTCGTCCTGGGATCTGCCGACCTATCTCGGAATGGCGCTCGCATTGCTGCTGGTTGCAGCCATCTCCGGCTACATTCCCGCCCGCCGCGCGTCTGGTGTCAACCCCATGGAGGTCTTGCGCAGCAATTGACGCTACACCAGAGTGAGCGCTTAAGGGGCGTGCCCCCTATACGTTGGAGGCTCGCCGCAGGACCGAAGGCATGCCATGGCGAGGGGATCGCGTCCTCCAACGAACCGCTTTTGTTCCGCGATACTACTTCCTCACGGCGGCGAGAATCTGTTTTTGATTTTTCAGGATTTGGTGGAGCGCTGACTGATTCTTCTTGATCGCACCCTGGTTGGCCAGGATGGCCTTTTGATTCTTCACGATGGTGGCCTGGTTGCCGAGAATCGCCTTTTGGTTCTTTACGATGGTGGCCTGGTTGCCGAGAATCGTTGCTTGATTCGACACGACTTCATTTTCCGCCATGGTCCGCTCTCCAAAAACTGCGTGGGTTTTTGCCGGCAGCCAGTCTACACGAAATCGAGAAGAGGGATCGGCCCCGATCGAGCAGCCTCTTTTAACCAAGAAATGACAATTCCCGATTGGACAATGCTTGGCCGCCCACGATAGCCTACTTGTATCTCTAAGGAGGATTTATGCGCGTGTGGAGTGCTGTGCTAGTGGCGATTCTTTTGGCGGGAGTCAGCTTGCCCGCTGCGTTTGCCGAGATGCCGGCGGCCGGAACCGTCGCTCCCGATTTCAGTCTGCCTTCTGAGGACGGCAGCCAAGTCAGTCTCAGAGACTTTCGCGGGAAGTGGGTGGTGCTTTATTTCTATCCCAAGGATTTTACGGGCGGGTGCACCATCGAAGCGCACAACTTTCAACAGGATCAGCCGGAATATGCCAAGCGGAATGCGGTTGTGATCGGAGTGAGCGTGGACACTGTGGACTCGCACAAAGGGTTCTGCGCCAAGGAGGGACTGAGCTTCAAGTTGCTCTCCGATAGCGAGCACAAAGTGGTGAAGACCTATGGTTCGACCATGATGTTTGGAACCACCGAGGTGGCCGCGCGCAACACCTTTCTGATTGACCCCGACGGCAAGATTGTCAAGGTCTACAGCAGCGTGAATCCCAACAAACATAGCCAGGAAGTCTTGTCGGCTCTCGACGAATTGCAGAAGCGCGCTTCCGCAAAATAAGACGCGGGAAATGCGGCCATAGTGCCCATCCTCGCGGCGCGGGGATGGGCAATCTTTCTTGGTCGCTGCTTTCGGCTCACTCCATGGACATTGTTCCCCAACAGCTTCCGTATCGTGAGTTTTACCGCATTCTGCTCAGCGCGGTTGCGCCGCGGCCGATCGCCTGGGTTTCGACCATCAGCGCCGACGGGCGGCCGAATCTGGCTCCGTTTTCCTTTTTCAACGTGGTGTCGGCCCAACCCCCGCTGCTCGGCTTTTCGCCAGCGCTCCGGCGGCTGGAGCACGGGCATGTGTCCAAAGACACGCTGCGCAACATCCGCGAAACCAAGGAATTTGCCATCAACATCGTCACCTTTGCAGTGGCCGAAGCCATGAACCTCACTAGCGGTGAATACGAGCCCTCGGTCAATGAGTTTGAGCTGGCGAAATTGACCGCCCGGCCCTCGCAAATTGTGCGGCCGCCACAGGTCGCGGAATCGCCGGTGAGCTTCGAATGCAAGCTGTACCAGATCATGGACTTTGGCACCGAGGCTCCGAGCGGCAGCTTCGTGATCGGCGAAATTGTCGCGGTGCACGTGAGCGACCATGTTCTGAAAGAAGGAAGACTCGATCCGGGGGCGCTCGATCTGGTAGGGCGAATGAGCGGAGCCCAATATTGCCGGACCACGCAGCGCTTTGAGCTGGATCGGCCGAAGGTCGCGGGGAAGACCTAGTCGGAGCCACCCGCGTCCGCTACCTGGCCCAGAACAGGCTGCCTACCAGGAATAGTACTTGGGCCACGGCAAGCGACATCCAGACGCGGGCACGCAGACGGGAGCGCTGTAGGTCGCGGCGCAGGTCGCCGTGCATGTCGTGCAAAAACTCCAGGAGAACTGCCGGCGGCTTGGGCGGAGGAGGAGGCGCAGGAGCCGGCCGGCCGGGGGTAGCGGCATAGGCGGCCTTGGGCGCGTCGGGCAAGAAGATCTTGGGACCGTCGATGACCGAGGACCAGCGCGGCAGCAGCATCCTGGCTTCGGGCAGCACGGTCTCGTCGGGCTTCGAACTGAGCTGCAAGGGCGGCTGACGTTCCGGAGCCGCGATATCGGCCAGACTCCGCAGGAAAGAAGTGAACCATAAATGGCTCAACTGGTCGCCGATCAGTTCGCCGACATCGACAGGCTGTGACTCGAGTTCGAGTGGCGGCAGCACCTCGGGCGAAATCACATCACCGAGGTTGGTGAATATGGTGCGGTACCAGGGCGTACGCAGGCGGTCGCCGATCGACGTACCCATATGCACCGGCCGCGAGGTGAGACGCAAGGGCGGCAGTCGCGGGGGAGCAACGGTATCCGCCAGGTTCGCGACCAGAGATCTCCAGAGCGGGGGATCCCAGCCTTCGGGAGGCAGAAAATTGAGTTCGCCATCCGCCGTGTTCTCGGACGCGGAAGGCTGTTCCGAAGGCCAGGCGGGCTCGATGCTTGACATAACTACTCTAGAGTGTCGCAACCGCCGGCCGCGGAGTCAAATGCTTTCACATATCTTTACATTGGCGGAAGGCGGTTGTGGGTCATTTTCCGAAGCGGATCATCCGCGCCGGACGAGTGAAGATAGGTGGGAATCGCGGGGGGATAGGTTGATGGTCCCGGGCGCTGGTTGCCCGCGAGAGAGCTCTTGGGAAGCGATCTGGCATTGTTTCCCAGGGGTCCCGCACATTTCGCATGGCTGGCTTGACCCGAGATCGGGGGCAGCGTAGTCTCGCCTGCGAAATATCCGCCTTCCCCATTGCACGCGAAAGGAGACTGCGCATGGTTCCCCTTACCGCTCTGTGGCTCCCCATCCTGCTGTCGACCGTCATCGTCTTTGTCGCCAGCTCCATCATGCACACGCTTCTGCCTTACCACCGCGGTGACTATCGCCAACTCCCAGATGAAGACAAGCTCCTGACCGCCCTGCGCGCCGCCGGCCTGAATCGGGGCCTCTATATTTTTCCTTTTGGCACCCACCAGGACATGAAGTCGGCCGCCTTGCGGGAAAAATATCAGCAGGGGCCGGTCGGGATGATGACCATATTTCCCAGCGGACTACCGGTCCTGCCAAAGTTTCTGAGCCTGTGGTTCGCATACTGCCTTATTGTCGGGATCGTTGTCGCCTATCTGACGGGGCGCACGGTTGCCCCGGGCGCGGCTTATTCGGCGGTCCTGCGCGTGGCCGGAACCGCCGCGTTCCTTGCCTACGGATTGGGGCCACTGAGCAACAGCGTCTGGAAGGGACAAACCTGGAGCGCCACGAGCAAGGAAGTCCTCGATGGACTTGTCTACGCCTTGCTAACCGCCGGCACCCTCGGCTGGCTCTGGCCCCACTAACACTCGGGCTCCGGGCCGCGTTTGCCATCTGCTTTGCCGAGCTCACCCCCGGCGACGCCCCGAGGAACCCTCGTCCGGGGTTCGGCGGCTCCACGGACCGAGAGCCTCTTTGGATTCTCGGGATGCTTGCATTATCCTGTGGCATTCCCACAGAACGTGTGCCATGCTGATGTGGCTGTACCACAGGAGGCATCGGCATGTCGGCGTCGAAGCTTGATCTACTGCAAGGGACCCTCGACCTCATGGTCCTGCAAACTCTCGCCGCGATGGGATCGCTGCATGGTTATGGCATTGCCCGGCGCATCGAGCAGGTGAGCGGCGATCAAGTCCTGCTGAACCAGGGCACGATTTATGCCTCGCTCGTGAGGCTGCAGCAGCGCGGCTGGATCTCTGCGGCATGGGGCACCTCCGACAACAATCGCAAAGCCAAGTTCTATTCCATTACGAAAAAAGGGCGCAAACAACTTGCCGAGGACGCCGTCTATTGGCAGAGGCTGTCGAGCGTAATGGGCCGAGTGCTGGCCCTGCAGGAAGGGAGCCGCAACCGATGATCCACTGGCTGCAAGAATTCATCCACCGTCTGCGGTCCTTTTTTCCCAGCGCGAAAATGGATCAGGACCTCGACCGGGAGATGGCTGCTCACCTCGAGCTCGCCGTTGCAGAAAACATCCAGCGCGGTATGTCGGCAGAGGAAGCGCGGCACCGGGCGCTGATCCGATTCGGCGGCGTGGAGCAAGCCAAAGAGCAGCATCGCGAGGCGCGAGGATTGCCGGCGCTCGATATTCTGCTGCACGATCTGCGCTACGGGTTCCGCACCCTGCGCCGCGATCGTGGTTTTGCCTTGGTCTCGGTGCTGATTCTTGGGCTCGGCATCGGCGCAAACATTGCGGTTTTCAGTGTGGTGAACACTATCCTGCTGCGGCCTCTGCCGTTCCGCGACCCGCAGCAACTCGCCTGGCTTTCGGGAAACAATGGCGTTGGGGGTCTTTCGGATACTACCTACCGGGTGGACGCGTACGAGGAGTTTCAGCATAACAACGGTTCCTTCCAGGAGGTCACAGCTTTCGTGCCCTACTACTCCCTCTCCGAAACCAAACTGATGGGCCAGGGGGATCCGAAGCCGGTTTCGTTCGTCTGGGTCGCGGGAAATTTCTTTCAAACCTTGGGCATTCAGCCGGTGCTGGGTCGGCAGTTTAGTCCCGAGGAAAGCGTAAGAGGGGGGCCGCAGGCGATCTTGTTGAGCTATGCCTTCTGGCGACGTCAGTTTGCCGCGAATCCAGCCATGGTCGGTCAAACCATTCAGCTTGACCATGATTCGGTCACTGTCGTCGGCGTGCTTCCCGCCCCATTCGACTTCGGAGCTGTTTTCGCGCCGGGATCGAAAATGGATTTCTTCCGCCCTGTCTTCATGGATGACATTCGTAGTTGGGGGCACATGTTGTCGCTGGTTGGCCGTCTCAAGCCGGGAGTGAGGGTGGCGCAGGCGCAGGCCGAGTCGGTCGTTCTGTTCCCGCACCTCAAAGATAGCGGCAATCCTGACTGGAGCTCTGACGTCAAGACCACCATTACGGGGCTGAAGGACTACGTCAGTGGCAAGATGAGCCGTTCGCTGATCGTGCTTTGGTGCGCGGTCGGTCTCATTCTGCTGATTGTCTGCGTGAACCTCTCGAATCTGCTGCTGGTGCGTGCCGCCGCACGCAGCAAAGAGTTCGCCATGCGCAGCGCGCTCGGAGCGGGCCGAGGGCGGCTGATACGCCAGTCACTGACGGAGAGCCTGCTGTTATCGAGCCTGGGAGCCGTGCTGGGCTTGGGGCTCGCCTTTGCCACAACGTCGTATCTCGCGCACCAAGGATCGATTGCGCTTCCCTTGCTCAGCAGCGTGAGAGTGGATGGTAGCGCGCTGGCCTGGACTCTGCTCATCGCCGTCTGCGCTACGGCTTTATTCGGCCTTGCTCCAGGATTGAAAATGTCAGGCGGCAATCTGCAGGAAGCGCTGAAAGACACAGGCCCGGCTATGAGCCAGGGCAAAAAGCACGAGCGCCTGCGGTCCACGCTTGTCAGCTCCGAGGTTGCATTGGCCTGCGTACTGCTTATCGGCGCTGGCCTGTTGCTACGTAGTTTTCTCCACGTCCTCGACGTCGATCTGGGATTTGAGCCCGGCCACGCCGCTGCTATCAAAATCGACTACCACGACGGCGGCAATCGGGCGAGGCGAGGTGCGATTCTGCGGGAGACTCTCGAGCGCGTGAGCGCGCTGCCCGGCGTCGAAGCTGCCGGCATCGCAGACATGCTGCCACTCGATCGCAATCGCAGCTGGGACTTGATGGCCAAGGGAAAGGTTTATTCCAAAGACATCAACTACGACGCTTTCGTCTATGTCGTGACGCCAGGATACCTCAAAGCTATGGGCATGCAGCTGCGCGAAGGACGAGATTTTGGCTGGCAAGACTCCCCCACCAGCGAGCCTGTCATCATCATCAATCAGGCCGCTGCTCGCCGTGAATGGCCGGGCCAAGATCCGATCGGACGTCTGGCGCAGGGAATCGGACAAAGCGACACTCGGGTTGTCGGCGTAATCTCCGACGTGCACGANNTTCGAGCGTGATGAGCACGCTGCGTTCGATCAATCCCGGGCAGCCGGCGACGGAATTTCGTCCTATCCAGCAGATCGTGGATCATGCGATTTCGCCGCGCCGTTTCTTTGTGCTGCTGGTGGCTGCATTCGCAGTGGTGGGATTGATTCTGGCTTCGCTCGGAATCTATGGAGTGATTTCCTATTCCGTGACACGGCAGACGCAGGAAATCGGAATTCGCATGGCTCTGGGTGCAACCACGGCGCGAGTCCAGCTTGATGTGATTGCAAGAACATTGCGACTGGCCTTGATAGGCATCGTGGTGGGCGCCGTTGGATCATTGGCGGTCGCGAAGGCGATTGCCTCGCTGTTGTTCGGAACCGAACCCACCGATCCGGCGACCTTCGCGGGGATGATTCTGCTACTTGGCGCCGTGGCATTGGTTGCCGGATATATTCCGGCGCGGCGGGCGTCACGCATCAATCCGATCGTCGCTCTGCGCAGCAATTGAGGGGGACGATTCCGCGTAAGCGGAGTGAGAGGCTAGGATCCACTGATTTCGACAATCGCTCCGCCGTCTGCGATCCTTTTCCCGGACGTGCCGCTTGATCAAGACCTCAACGCGGAAATCGCATCGCACCTTGGACTTGCCATCGAAGAAAACATGAGGCGTGGCATGTCGGTCGAAGAGGCGCGCCGGCCGGCACTGATTCGATTTGGCGGCATCGAGCAGGCAAAGGAACGGCAGCGCGAGACCCGAGGGCTGCCCGTGCCGGATGTCCTGGGGGCAGGATCTCCGTTTTGCTTTTCGCAGGTTGCGCTGGGACCCGGGTTTTGTAATCACTCCCATGAGATCGAAATCTTTGAATGCCCTTTCTATGCTGGTACTTACGGGCTTGTGCGGGCGGTTGTTCGCACCCGGCACAAGAGGCCCAATCAGAAAACTGGGGATCAGAGGCAAACCTTCCCGGGGGCACTTGGATCGGCCGGGTCACCCAGCATGACTGCCAATCCGGCGCGACGCTCGGCGCTCCATTCCTCTCCCTGCTGACGTTTGCCCGCGGCGGGACCATGACCGAAACCACTTCCAACCCCAGGTTCGCCCCGCCCATCGCACGCGGTCCCGGACACGGAGTGTCGGGCTCGACTGGCCACCATACCTACACAGCATCGAGCATCGCCCTGATCACGGTAAACGGCGTCCTCGCCAAGACGCAGGTGATCACTCAAACCATCAAGATCGCCAATAACCCGGACGTGGGTCCAACCCCGGCGAAGCGGTGCACGAGGCGGTTTGGCTTGGCTCGAGGAGCTCGCTTGCGCCTCCCCGATTCGCCGGTTGGACTCGCGCCATTTCTTCCCCAGCCCCCGAGTCTGTTCCCTTTCTGAAGGCCCCAGGTGTTGAGGGGCCTGTTGTATACTGCCGCGTTCCTCACTCCGCCTTGCATCCTGACGCGAAGGCCAAAGAAATCAAGGAAACCATGAGCTCTATCTTCCGGTTTTTGTTTGTGCTGGTGCTCGCCATCACCAGCCTCGGCAGCCTGGTTCAACCGCAGACCGCGCCGCCGGCACGGCTGGTCTCGCCAGAAGTGCATCCCGATCAGAGCGTTACGTTTCGCTTCCGGGCGCCGAACGCCCAAGGAGTCTTGCTCGGCCTCGAAGGCACCAAGCCCGTGCCCATGGAGAAAGACGACCAAGGCGTGTGGAGTCTGACCACGGCTCCATTGGAGTCGGATTACTACGGCTATTCGTTCATCGCCGACGGCGTGGGGCTAATCGATCCCTTGAATCCGCTACTGAAGCCCAATCTGATCAGCACCCAGAGTATGGTGCACGTGCCGGGGCCGGCATCGCTTCCCTGGGAGGTCAATGATGTGTCGCACGGAGTCCTTCACCACCACTTTTACAAGTCCGGGGTGGTCGGCGACGAGCGCGATTTCTACGTCTATACGCCGCCGGGCTACAATCCGCGGGCGAAACCAAGGTATCCGGTGCTCTACCTGCTGCACGGCTTCAGCGACGACGCCAGCGGGTGGACCGCCGTCGGCCGCGCCAACGTCATTATCGACAACCTGATCGCGCAGGGAAAAGTGAAGCCGATGCTGGTCGTGATGCCCCTCGGCTACGGCGCGCCGGAGATCGTCGCAGGCGGTTTCGGAGGTTTTCGCGACGATGCGCTGCGCCAGCGCAACTTCGATAGGTTTACCCAGGCCCTGCTCAGTGAAGTCATTCCGCAGGTGGAGAGCGCGTACCGCGTCATCGCGAACCGTAACTCGCGGGCCATCGCAGGTCTCTCGATGGGCGGAGCTGAGTCGTTGCTGACCGGGTTGAACCATCTGGACCAGTTTGCCTGGGTCGGGTCTTTCAGTTCGGGAGGGCTGCAGCCGGACTTTAGCGCCCAATTCCCGTCACTCGACGCCGGCGCCAATCAGCGATTGCGCGCGCTATGGGTGGCTTGCGGGGTGGACGATGGCCTCATCGGGCCCAATCGGAAGTTTCGCGAGTGGCTGAAGTCCAAGGGAATTGACCACGCCGATATCGAGACCCCGGGAGTGCACAGCTGGATGGTTTGGCGGCGCAACCTGGCCAACTTTTCGCAGCTGTTGTTTCGCTGAACCAGCTGGGCGGACGGGGTGAATCGGCCCAGTGTCTCGGTGCCCTATTTTTTCCCTTGCCAAGCAGGGCGCTCGCGTAATATCCACTACCTCCGTTAGAAAATAACGGCAAAGCGCCCAACCCCGGAACCCGCACATGCCCGAGACCATCGGCCCAGTCCTGCCCGCCATCACGGAAGACGATTATCCCGCCGTGTATCTCGCGGCCGACCGCACCTCGCGCAGGGCGCAAAAACGGCACCTGTGGTTTACGGGATTGATTCTCGGTGCACTGGTTGCCTGGGCGGTGCTCGGCACCTTGTCTGGGGTGTTTCCGAGGTACGGCAAGGTGTTGGCTCTGGGCAGCACGGCTTGGGCGGCCACCAGTTTCATGCTGACCTCCATGCGGAAGGCGCTGAAGCGGGAAAGAGCCTGGTATAGCGGAAGGGCGGTGGCGGAATCGGCCAAGAGCTTGGCCTGGCGTGATATGACCGATGCCGACCCCTATGCCGACCCCCTATGCCATCTCGCTTCCGTCGGGGGAAGCCGACGGCAAGTTCCTTTCTGACCTCAAAGCCTTGTCGAAAGATCAGACCCCGGTGGCCCTCGGCCTCCAAGTGGAACTTGAGCGGAATCTTTTCCGCTCTGGCCACGCGCTGATCGCCCGGCTGCAGGTGCGGCAGCATGATGAGCTGTCCCAAACCTATTCCGTGGCCGCGCTGGACTTGGGATTCATTGAAGAGCAGGGCGCCGCGATCTCGACCCCTAAGGATCTGTCCTCCCTGGTAGCCGACGCCGAGAATACCGTTTCGCGCGAGCACAGCTTGTGGATCACCCGGCACAATTAGGAATCGCTCGGAAGGCTTCAGGAGGCGGTAGTAGGCGGTTCCTTTGCCTTCTTCAACTCCTCCATCACACTCTGAATCAGTTCCTTCGCGTCAGTGAGGTTTTTCATGATGATCTGGATGTCCATGACGGGCTTCCCCGGCCAGCGCTGGCTCTGGCAATAGACGCCGTGCTGGCCAACCAGCGCCATGGCGTCGGTGATCACGTCCATAGTCACGGCCAGGCGTCCTCGCGGCAGTCCCATCATGGTTTCGTAATGTTCCAGTTCTTCCTTTTTCTCATGAAATACGGGCATGGATCGATTGTACGTGCACGCCCGTCGGGCGTCAGCCGCTGGTCGCTTGGGTCGGAATGGTGTGCTTGATTTTCCGGCCGAGCTCCGAGAGCAGCCGGGAAAGCCATGCAGTTGCTAACCCCGATGCCTGTGCGTAGTCTAAGAAGCTGGTCTCAGCGATTCATTGCAGACAATCAGGAGTTGGATCCTGCTGAGTGCCGATTGGTGATTGTTGATTGCTCATAAGGGANNGTTCTCGCCTCGCTGATTCTGGCTTTCGCCACGCTCGCCACCGCTCAGATGGAAAAGAGCAAACGTCCCAGCCCGCCGGCCTCTGCGGTGTGCAAGCTGCCAGACGGCAAGACTGTCAAGACGGACTATTCCAGTCCGCGCATGAAGGGCCGCAAAATCTACGGCGAGCTCGTACCCTTCGGCGAAGTCT
>PKYX01000388.1 GCA_003132825.1 Acidobacteriaceae bacterium | reverse complement strand
CCGTGAACATCGGTCCCGCCCCCAGCAACTGCATATGCACGGCCGTGGCCAGCGTGCTCGCCACCACCAGCGGGATAAACGAGCGCGCTTTGAATTCGAACAGCAGCAGCTCAATGGCCAGGATCACGCCGGCAATCGGGGTATTGAACGTCGCCGACATCCCCGCCGCCGCGCCACAGGCGAGCAGCACCTTGCGTTCCGACCCCGTGGTGTGGAACAGCTGTCCGACCAGTGACCCCACTGCGCCGCCGGTTTGGATAATCGGACCCTCGGCGCCGAACGGCCCGCCGGTGCCGATCGCAATCGCCGCCGAGATCGGCTTCAGGATCGCGACCCGCGGCGCAATCCGGCTACGGCTGACCATCACCGCTTCCATGGCTTCGGGAATTCCGTGACCTTTGATCTTCGAGCTCCCGTACTTGGCCATGAAGCCGACAATGATCCCGCCGATCACCGGAATCGGGATCACCCACAGTCCGAGATGATTGTGGCGCGCGCTGGTAAAGTCGGCGACGAAACGGCCGTAGAAGGCGATATTGGTGAACAGCCCGATCAGCCGGTACAGCGCAAACGCGATCAGTCCCGCCAGCAGGCCAATGCCGCCCNNGTTGGCTTCAGGTTCTGCCATGCCTAGGCCCTGCTTTCCTCGTCGTCTTTTCCCCGGACTTCTCGGCTCGGGCTCCGCTCGCGTTCTCGTCCACCTGCATCACCCGCTCGAGAGCCGCGATCAGAATCGGCCCCTGCATGCGAAGTTCTTCCCGATGGTCGAACGAGAGTGCCCGCAAAACCTGCTCGCCTTTCGGAGTCAGGGCCACGAGTACCTCCCGCCGATCCTCGGCTCCCGCGAGGCGGCGCACATAGCCCCCCCGGGACAGCCGGTCGACCAGTTCGACCGCGCTGTGGTGCTGAATCTGCAGGCGTTCCGCGAATTCTCCGATCCGGGGGCGCACTCCGTCCGGCAGCCCCTTGATCGCCAGCATCAGCTGATGCTGCCTGGGCTCGAGCCCCATGTTCCGCGCCGCCTGCTCGCTGAAATGCAGAAAGCGCCGGATCTGATGGCGCAATTCCGCCAGAGATTGGTAGTCGACCGAGTTGAGCTTTTTTTTCATGGCGGAATCCGGGGCCGGCAGAGCAGCTGTATTATATATCGTGTTACGACATATATTGCAGAGAAAGATGCGACGAACCAGCAAGCAGGGGGGCGAACCGGGCCCCGCTGGTCACTAGCCTCGCCCTCGATTTAGAATCCCTAGTCCCTTACTATTTCAGATCCGACTTTAGACCGAGAGGTGGCGCCGCTTGATTTCACGCTATACCCGTCCCGAAATGGCCCGCATCTGGAGCGACGAAAACCGCTTCCGCACCTGGCTGGCCGTCGAAATCGCGGCCACCGAAACTCTGGCCGAAGCCCGATTGGTCCCGAAGGACGCTGCCCGCGCCATCCGTGAGCGCGCCAACTTCAGCATTGACCGTATCCAGCAGATTGAAGCCGAAGTCCGCCACGATGTCATCGCCTTCACCACCGCCGTCGCCGAAATCGTGGGCCCCCACGCCCGCTGGTTTCACTATGGCCTCACTTCGAACGATGTCGTCGATACCGCGCAGGCCCTGCTGATCGGCCAAGCCTCGGCCCTCATCGCCCGCGACCTGGAGAGTCTCACCGAAGTCCTCCAACGTCGTGCCTGGGAATTCAAAGACGTCCCCATGATCGGCCGCACCCACGGCATCCACGCCGAGCCCATCACCTTCGGCTTCAAGCTGGCGAACTGGTACTCCGAGGTCCGGCGCGATATCGCCCGCTTCGAGCACGCCGCCGAAGACATGCGCGTCGGCAAGTTCTCCGGAGCGGTCGGCACCTTCGCGCACCTCACCCCGGAGCTCGAAGAAAAGATTTGCGCCCGCCTGGGATTGAAGGCGGCTGCCATTTCGTCTCAGGTCATCCAGCGCGACCGCCACGCTCACTTCCTGGCGACACTCGCTGTGATCGCCTGCACCCTGGACAAAATCGCCACCGAAATNNGAGCAGATCAGCGGCCTGGCCCGCGTGGTTCGCTCGAACGCGCAGGCCGGATTTGAAAACGTGGCGCTCTGGCATGAGCGCGACATTTCTCATTCCTCCGCCGAACGCGTCATCGTCCCTGACTCCACGACGCTCGTCGATTACCTGCTGCAGAAAACCGCCAACTTGATTGACACCATGTTGGTCTATCCCGAACGCATGCGGGCGAATCTCGAGAGCACCGGCGGCTTGGTGTTCAGCGGACAACTGCTGCTCGATCTGGTTGAGCACGGCGTCTCCCGCGAGGACGCCTACCGCGCGGTGCAGACCCACGCGATGCGCGCCTGGAAGGAAGGATTGAATTTCCGCGAGCAGATTCTCCAGGACCAACTCATTACCAGCCGGGTGCCGCGGGCGCAGATCGATCGGGCCTTCGATCTCGAGCGCCAGCTTCGCAATATCGGCAAAATATTCACCCGGGTATTCGGACCGGACGCCAAGCCGACGCGCGCGAAGTCGCGGAAAAAAGCCAAGAGAACTAAGTAACCATCAGACCTGCCGCTTGACGGGATCCGCCGAAGTTTCCCGTTTCTCTCCCCACAACGCCCCATCCACCGAGGCGGCTCCGGCACCCGCGAGCAGCAGGCAAAGGTTGGCAGCCAGCAAGGTCAGAGTGAACTCAAATCCATTCGGCATGAAGAACCCGTTCTTCAGGTGCACTTTGATGATGGCCACCAGCATGTCGACCGCCAGCAGCAGGGCGGTCAATCGCGTCGCCACGCCGAAGATCAGGGCCGCACCTCCGAACAGCTCAACCAGGGTCAGCACCACTCCAAAGAATCTGGGGAAGGGGATCCCGAGAGCCCCCACAAATCCCTCGACCCCCGGAACGCCGATGGAGAACAGTTTCTGTATGCCATGCATGAGGAACACGATTCCCACGGCCACTCGCAGCACCGTGATTCCCCACGACCGATTCGAGCCCTTGCTCATGCCGTTGCCTCCGCATTTGTTGAGAGAAACCGATTTTACCCAGATAGGAGCCTTTAGGGGCCGAGAAACTTGCATCGCCCGGAAGGGGCCGGCCAAACCTCGAGGGCGAGGGCCCTTCGCCGCAATCCCCTAGCCTGGCGCCCCCCGTACCGCCTCGAGCAACCGAATCAAAATCCGCAGGCGATCTTGGCCTAAGCGGCCGAGCAAGCGCCGTTCGAACTCCTCGGCAGGACGATCGAGCGCCTGCAACCTGGCGAGCCCCGCGGCGGTAATCCGGGTTTTCATCACCCGCCGGTCCTCGCGCGAGCGGCTGCGCGCCACCAGTCCGCGACCTTCCAAGCGATCGAGCAAGCGGGTGATATCGGGATCGTGATGGATCATTCGCTCCCCAATCTCCCGGCAAGCCAACCCCGGCGTCCCGGCGCCCCGCAGAATCCGCAGGGCATTGTACTGGGTGGGCGAGAGCCCGTGGGGCTTCAATATCTCCGCTGCCCGCTCTTGCAACCGCTCAGCAGTCCGCAGCAGGGCCAGAAAGGCTTCCGCCTCCAAGCTTTCAAACGGCTGGCTCGGTTTCAGCTCTGCCCCTGCGCCCTTGGCCACCAGCGGAGACTAGTCGTGATGACGATGATTGTCAACACGCTAGTCTCTGCGACCGGGACCGTCCGGTGCTCCGGGGGGAGAGCCAGGCCTCCTTCATTCCGCGGGCTTATTCGGAGCCCGCAGACCCGCCGTGGGTGGAGGG
>PKYX01000497.1 GCA_003132825.1 Acidobacteriaceae bacterium | reverse complement strand
CGACTACGGAAAATGGCCCTAAAGTCAGATGGATGTCATAGGCGACGGTCTGGCCAACGGTGAGAACCAAGTCTTTCACCACCGCACGGCTGAAGCCCTTGGCCTCGACTGCCACTTCATAGGCTCCCGGCGGGAGCGCTTGCATCTGGTAGGTTCCATCGCCGCCGGTTTGTTGGGTCTGACGGATGCTCGTTGCTGGGTTGGTCACCGTGACCGTGGCTGCAGGCACGACCAGTCCTTGCGGATCATAAATGGTTCCCCGCAGGGTTGCGGTGGCGTAATCCACCTGCGCCGAGACCAGTGGGCCCCCCAGGGTGGCAACGAAGAGGAGGAGCAGGATGAAAGCTAAATATCGAAGCGAAAGCCCGAAATAGGCCTGATGAACCCGGCTAGTGAGAGCGCGCTTGCGAAACTCACCCTTTCCCCCATCGGCTGGCATCGCACTCAGCCCTGATCGGAGAGCGCGGACCGTCATGCTCGGCTTTAATTTTATCCTTCGAGCCTGGCTCATTCTGGCGCTTCTTGTTGAAGGATCGGGGATCGAGTATGGCTTTAGAGTCTATCTTATACGGAGACCCTTCCCGACATGTTTGGCTATCCTGGGCGAGTGGCGCGGCGGAGTTTCACCACCGCGCTCTCTCAGAACCGGACGTGAGCCTCTCGGCTCATCCGGCTCCCAGTATCCGGCTGTTGGCATGAAGAAGCGGCCAGTGCGCGAAAAGCTCTGGGTTGTTCCTGATGATACGGGCGAGCCACTCACGCGCGCTTTTCGGCTTTTGCTTGAAGCGCTTGTATTTGCGGCGAGCCCATTTCTTCAGATGGAAGTCGATTCGGCGCAGACTGTCGTGCAGCGCCGACTTGTAGAAGTGACTGTAGTAGTTGATCCAACCCCGGATGTAAGGATTTACCATTCGGGCCAGGTCATTAAGGGCCGTGTCGGTCCGCAGACCGAGGTAGACGCCTCCGTCGGAAGCCTTGCAGACGCGTGCCTGTGGCTGATAGATCAGCGATAATGGGTGTAAATGGGTTACTTTGTGGATTGCTAATTGGGTGTTAATGGGTGTATTATTGGGTGTCATGATCTCCACCGACAGCCTCAAGATTACCCCGGAAATCCTTGGTCTCATCGCGGAACTCGATGAGTTCAAAGGGGCATGGCGGGCCTTCGGCACCCTGGCGCCAGCCCGCCTGTCCGCCCTTCGGCGAGTGGCCACCATCGAAAGCATCGGTTCGTCCACACGTATTGAAGGCAGCCAGCTCTCGGACCGGGAGGTCGAAAAGCTGCTGGTCAATCTGGAGGTCAAATCCTTCGCTACCCGGGACCAGCAGGAAGTGGCCGGCTATGCCGAAACCATGGAGCTGATCTTTCAGTCATGGGAAGAGATCTCCCTAACGGAAAACCACGTAAAGCAGCTCCACCGCGATCTGCTCAAATACAGCGAAAAGGACGCGCATCATCGCGGCCAATACAAGACTCAGTCCAACAGCGTTGCAGCTTGCGACGAGGCCGGAAAGCAGATTGGCATCGTGTTTGAAACGGCCACCCCATTCGACACCCCGCGCTTGATGACGGAAGGCGTCGGCTGGGTGACAGACGGGATGGAAACCCGCCAACTGCATCCTCTACTGGTCACCGCCATCTTCATTGTCGTATTTCTCGAAATCCATCCCTTTCAGGACGGCAACGGCCGCCTAAGTCGCATCTTGACCACGCTGCTGTTGCTCGGAGCCGGATATGCCTATGTGCCCTACAGCTCACTGGAGAGCGTGATTGAACACAGCAAGGAAGCCTATTACCTCGCGCTGCGCCAGACGCAAGCAACGATCAGAACCGACGTTCCGAACTGGCAGCCCTGGGTGGTGTTCTTTCTGCGCGCTCTTCAGCAGCAGATGAAACGACTGGCCAAGAAAGTCGAGCGAGAGAGAATTGTCCTGTCGGCCATGCCGGAATTGTCCGTGCAGATCGTCGANNCGGTAGCGGTCGCGGCGCATGGTACGCCTTGGCATAGAGCCGTGAACAACCAACCGACCACTGCCGGTTTGTGTAGCAGAATTCGTGCTCGCGGCCGGTGACTATCCTGCGACGGCACGGCTTGATAAAGTAGTCCTTTAGGAAGCAACTGCAAGCGCATGCCCGGCAATAGGGATGGCAAAGGTCTTGGCACGAGCTCGCCCCCGCTTTTTCGCCGCCTTTTTTCTCTACCTCGCGGAGCGATTGTTCTTTGAGCTAGTCTAATTGTTTTCTGCTATTGAGGCGCTAGATCGACGATGGTAGTTTCCCGCAATGTCGCGTAGACCCTCGAGACGAACCGACACGCTAGGTGCTCGAAGAGCTTGCCCGGGCAATCGTGCCCCAGCACCCAGGCAGGAAAAGCAAAGAGCTGGTGAGCTTTGAAACTGTCGGTCCGGCTCCGTCCCGTCGCGTTTATTGCGGTCCTGGTCGTGATTTGGCAAGTAGCTGTCGACCGCCATCCCGGGCAACTGCTACCGGGTCCATGGGGGGTGGCCGGCGGCATCGGCGACCTCTTGCAGCACGGACTGCTGCTGAAGTATGTGGTTGCTTCGCTCTTCCGCGTCACCTGGGGCTTTCTGCTGGCGGCTGTGATTGCCATCCCTCTCGGGCTGACGATTGGCTGGTACCGCCGGGCGGAAATGGCTTTTAGTCCGCTGGTGCAGATCTTCCGCCCGATTTCACCGCTGGCCTGGATCCCGATCGCTATTCTCTGGTTTGGTGTCGGCGACCTGGCCGCTATCTTTCTTATCTTCGTGGGCTGCTTCTTTCCCTTACTGCTCACGGCCATGAGCGCAGTTCATAACATCCCAGCGGTTTACGTCAATGTCGGCCGCAATTTCGGCTTGAGCACGGCGGATTTCATTTCCCGCGTCTTATACCCGGCCGTGGTGCCACAACTGATCATCGGCTCGCGGATCACGCTCGGCATTGCCTGGCTGGTGGTAGTCGCGGCGGAGATGATCGCGGTGAATTCAGGACTGGGTTTTTTGATTATCGACGCCCGCAACGCCGGCAATCGCTATGACCTGGTGATCGCCGGCATGGTCATGATCGGGACCATCGGCCTGCTTTTGGATTTGGGGATGCGATCGCTCGAACGGGTAAAGTCGTTTCGCTGGAGTTATACGGAGGACTAAGCGTGTCGGCAGAAGCTGCGATGACCCCGCCGGTTCGAGACGTGAAGTTACGAATGGAGCACGTCGGCATGGTGTTCGAGCGCGATGGCACCAGTGTTTCCGTCCTCGAAGACATCAATCTCGAGGTCTTCGACGGAGAGTTCATCTGTCTGGTCGGGCCTTCAGGATGCGGCAAGTCGACCTTGCTCA
>PKYX01000085.1 GCA_003132825.1 Acidobacteriaceae bacterium | reverse complement strand
GGTAAACTCGTGTTCGCCTCCGGCGATCGGAATCCGCCCATAGGATTTCAGTTCCGCGTAACCGAGGATGTCATCAGGGATTACGGGCTCCTCCAACCATCGCAGCCGAAACGGTTCCAGCAACGGCAGCATTCGCTTGGCGTACTCGAGGGTCCAGCCCATATACGCATCCGCCATCACATCGACGCCTTCGCCGACGGCCTCACGAACGGTTCGGACCAATGCAAGGTTGCGCTGCATGCCAGCAGGTCCATCTGCGGGTCCCCATCCGAAGCGAAGTTTCATGGCCTGATAGCCCTCCTTTTGGTAGCGCTTAGCTTCTGCTTCTAGTTCGCTCAGCTCCACACTGTAGAGGCGGGAGGCATAGACCGGAATGCGTGCCTTCGTTCTGCCGCCGAGCAAGCGATACACCGGTTGCTTGGCAGACTTGCCGAGAAGGTCCCATAGTGCGATATCCACGGCGCTGATCGCGACCATGCCGATTCCCTTGCGGCCGAACGCCATGGTTTTGCGATACATGTGTTGCCAGAGGCGCTCGATGTCCCAGGGTTCTTGGCCGATCAGCAATGGCTTGAGATAGAGATCGATAACTTGTTTCGTGATCTTAGGCGTGAGCGCGGCGTTGCCCAACCCTACGTGGCCGTCATCGGTAAACACTTCAACAATCAGCCAGCCATGAAATGCGAAGGTTCGCATCGAAGCTTCCGGCAGTTCCATTAGATCCATTGGATTGGTGCAAAAATGCGAAGGCAGGGGGACGGTCTTGCCGCGCCAGCGCACGACCCGCGTGCGAATCTCGGTGATCTTCATGAAACTCCCTCGTAGTTCAGTTGCGGCGCCAACTTTAGTGGCGAAAGAACTGGGATTGCGATAAGAATGATCAGAAACGCGATGAGGTGCAGCGTTCCCGCAGCGCGAAAAACCGTGCTGTAACCTACGCCGTGATCCAGAAGGTAGCCGACCACCTCGCCGAACGCGATGCCACCCATGGCTCCTCCAAAACCAACCAAACCAGCGACTGAACCAACTACATTTTGAGGGAAGAGATCCGTGGGGAGAACCATGACCAGAGTTGACCAGGACTGCTGTCCGAAGTACGCGATGCAGAACAGCGCGATCGCCCACGAAACGGCAACATGAGGGATCAGAATCACGAACGGCATAAGGGCAGCGCTGAACCCAAGAGCCACCTTCCGTGCCACCCCGAGCGAGAACCTGCGGCGCAACAGGTAGCTGGAAAATCCTCCACCCAGANNCAAAACCGCGAGCGTCGTAGAGATATTTTGGAAGCCAGAACAGGTAGAAAAACCAAGCCGCATCGCTCAAAAACTTGGCAACTACCAGGCCCCACGTTTCGCGGATGCGAAACAGCTGAATCCAAGGCGACGCGGTCGCCGAGCCTGATGCCGCATCGGGAGGCGGGTTGCCAAGGGCTTCATCAAAAGTTTCGCTCGGTGCACGGTACGACCATCGCCACCAGGCTACCCAGAAAAGGCCCATCCCCCCGGTAATAACGAAAATCCAGCGCCAACTAGAGTAAGCGAGGATCGTCGCGATGAGAGGAGGGGCCACGACTGCTCCAACCGCCGTGCCGGCATTGATGATACCCATCGCGGTGGCACGGTCCTTGGTGGGGAACCATTCCGCGACCGCGCGCGTAGCTGCGGGAAAACCTCCGCCTTCGCCCATGCCAAGCAGGAATCGGCTTGCCACCAGCATGGCGAAGCCGGTGGCCAACCCATGGCNNTAAAGCCCCGGCGCGTCCCCACCGAGTCCACCAATTTGCCGCCGCCGGCGTACATCAGAGCGTAAGCGAATAAAAACGCAGACTGAAGGGCAGAGAATTGCGCGTTGGTCAGCGGGATGTCTCTGCTGATCGCCAGCACCGCGACCGGCAGAGTCTGCCGATCAAGATAGCTGATGGCGATTGCAGCACTGACGAGGACGGCAATTCTCCAGCGCAAATTGGCTTGCTCGTTTGCCAAACCGTTCCGCCTCCGATGAGTGTGGATTATACCTAAGATGGTAAACGTTTACTCCATTTGCCCGTTTCCGCTACAATCAGCCGGTCCTGGGGGTGGCAACGGAAGGCTCCCAGAAAGTCCGCAGGAGTGTACGCGCATGAGTCCACGGTGGAATCGTCGGGACGTTCTAAAGGGGCTGGTTGCCGCCTCCAGCGCCATGTTTGTCCCTAAGCAGGCCAAGGCTGGCGCACGGCCTCCGGAACCACAAGTTGAGATTCAAATTACTGCTGTCAGCGCTTTTACCTTCCGGTTGAGCATCCTTGCCGCGAACCACGGATCGAACAACGGATCGGTTGGCGATATCCCTCTGGACGGATCGCTCGTTCGGAAGTCCTGGGGCAGTCCGATTGCCAAGCTGCGGGCGGCGCCTACAGGCACGATTTCTGCAGGCAATCACCGGCTGAAAATTTCCTTCCAGCCCGTGAGCATCGAGGTTGCGAACCTACAAGGCGACGTCATCCAGCAGTTGGCCTGGGACCAGAACACGGGTATTTTTTCCTTTCTCAATGGGAGTTCGCCATTATTCGGTTTAGGCGAGGGCGGCCCACAGTTTGACCGCCGCGGATCGACGGACTCGATGCGCAGTGGACAAGGCGGCTACAAACTCGCTACCCACGGCGGGCGGGTACCCATTCCCTGGGTCATCGGGACATCCGGCTGGGCGATTTTTTTTCATCAGCCGTACGGCACCTTCGACTTCACCGGGCAGCAAGCAAAATTTCAGTCTGCCACTCCTGGCGCCGCCCTCGACCTCTTCTTTGTCGGCTCGGCAGATCCAACCACGATCATGGCCGAATACGCGGGCCTCACAGGTTTTGCCGAGATGCCGCCGCTGTGGAGTT
>PKYX01000503.1 GCA_003132825.1 Acidobacteriaceae bacterium | reverse complement strand
CGATGTGCGGGCGCATCTCGACAAACGTACCCTCCGACATGTACCGGCCGCGCACGTCCTGGAAGACGAAGATGTATCCCGCCTTGTCAAAGTCGGGCGATGGTCCGAGCGGCTTGCGGTACAGATCCACGCCATACGGACCCACGCTGTAGGGAGTTCGATTGATCAGAAATGGATAGGCACGGGACGTGTCTTTCGGCACATAGATGGATGTAAACAGAATTATGCCGTCGCGCATGGGGACTCTGTACTCGTACTTCGTATAGTGTTCCTTGACCTCGTACTCCGCCGCCTCGGCCTTGCTCTGGGCGGCAAGATTAGCGGTTAAGGCAAGCGTGACGAGAATCAGAAACGATGAACTGCGACGCAGCATACGTGCTCCTTGGTCAATGAAAGAGGCGAACAGGCAAGCTACCTTTAGAAGTGGAGGGCAGTCAAGCCGCATTCCGCCCATGCCGCGTTACAATAGATGCTTCGTGGAAATGCGGTTCGGCCTGTATTCACGCGGAGCCGCTGAGGGATGCATGTTCGAAGTAACGGTTGACGATACGTTCGCGGCGGGGCATTACCTGCGCAACTATAAGGGCAAGTGCGAAAATCCGCACGGGCACAATTACAAAGTGCGAGTCACGCTGGCTGGGAAGGAATTGGACAAGGCCGGACTGCTGCTCGACTTCAAGGATTTGCGCGAGGTCATGAAGCATGCCATCGATCGGCTCGATCATCAAATGATCAATGATGTGGAACCGTTTACCGTACTGAATCCTTCGGCGGAAAACCTAGCCAAGTACTTTTACGAGGAAAGCAATTCCCGGTTGCAGCAGGTCACCCATGGCCGGGTGCGGGTGAAAAACGTTACCGTATTCGAAACCGATACGACGACGGCGACTTATTCGGAGTCGTAGCCCCGCTGCCTGGTTCACGGACGCGCCCATGCAAATCACTGAAATCTACAAGTCGATCCAGGGAGAATCGAGCTACGCCGGGTTGGCTTGCGTCTTCGTGCGGCTGACTGGGTGCAATCTGCGCTGTTCCTGGTGCGACAGTGAATACACCTTCACCGGTGGCCACCCCATGACCATCGAAGAAGTCCTGGGAGAAGTCGAGCAATTGTGGCCGGACGGCGGGCTGATCGAGATTACCGGCGGCGAACCCATGCTGCAGGAGCGGGAAGTGGTTCCGCTGATGCAGCGGTTGCTGGGCGGAGGGCACACGGTGCTGCTCGAAACCAGCGGCGAACGTCCGCTGGCGCGCGTGCCGAAAGGCGTGGTCAAAATCGTGGACGTGAAGTGTCCGAACTCGGGAGAGCCGGATACTTTTCAGATTGAGAATCTGCAGACTCTGGCGTCCCAAGACGAAGTGAAGTTTGTGCTGAGCGACCGGACCGACTATGAGTTCGCGCGGGCTTTTACCGAGCGCCACGATCTGGGCCAAAGGGTGGGTGCGGTGCTTTTCTCACCGGCATTTGGCAAGGATTCCCGGGGCGCACGCGATGCCAGTCACTGTTTGCTCGATCCGCGTGAACTGGCGGGGTGGATGCTGGCCGACAATGTTCCGGCGCGGCTGGGCCTGCAGATTCATAAGTTCATTTGGGACCCGGCCATGAAAGGAGTCTAGGACTTGTCGATTCTTGGTTCCTGAATGCCGACTGAATCCGCGTAGCGCCGGGGTTTCCGGCAGTCATTGACATGCAAGAATCGACCTGTTTTCTCCGCCATGCCATCCGCCTTACCAAAATCTCCTGCCGTGGTCCTGCTCAGCGGGGGTATGGACTCGTGCGTGTGCGCGGCATTGGCCGCCAAGGACTATGATGTGGCGGCGCTGCACATCAGCTATGGGCAGCGCACCGAGGAAAAGGAGCGGCGGTCGTTTGCCGCGATCTGCGATCGTCTGGGAATTCGCACCCGGCTGGCGGTGCGGAACGAGGCCCTGCGGGCCATCGGCGGCTCGGCATTGACCGACCCGAGCCTTGCCGTACCCGAATCCCACGCGATTGGGCTCGATGTTCCGGTAACATATGTGCCGTTCCGTAACGCGCACTTTCTGTCCGTGGCGGTGAGCTGGGCGGAGGTGATGGGAGCGGAAAAGATATACATCGGAGCCGTGGAACAGGATAGTTCGGGATATCCCGACTGCCGCCCCGCCTACTATCAAGCCTTCAACCAGGTGGTGAGGGCGGGTACCAAAGAAGGACGGATTGGAATCGTGACCCCACTGATTGCCATGCGGAAATCGGAGATTGTCGCCCTTGGCCTTGAATTGGGCGCGCCCTTCGATTTAACGTGGTCCTGCTATAGCCGGGAAGACAGGGCCTGCGGGGTGTGCGACAGTTGTGTGCTGCGCTTGCGGGCATTCCGGGAAACCGGGGCAGAGGATCCGATTCCCTATGTGCTGGCGGCGCGGGAGGCCTAGGAGAGTGCTGATTTCCTGATGGCTGATTCGGGGAACGTTTCGCGGATTGCAGTTCCCGGAATCACCGATCAAGAACTCACCAAGAATCATCGTTGTTTGTGAGCCGGGAGGATGAAATGAAGCAACATTGGGTCAAGATGGCGTTGATCGCGCTGGTCGCAGGATTCTGTATCCCGGGCGCATTTGCCCAGCTGGGATCGATCCAGGGTGCGTGCAAGGACGCGGACGGGAAGCCGATCGCCGCCGCCGAAGTCGCCTACACCAGCCTGGACAATGGCCGCAAGCTCGTGCTTAAGACCAACGGAAAAGGCGAGTATTTCTCGCTCGGAGTGCAACCAGGCAAGTATTTGGTCACCTTGACCAAAGATGGCAAGAAACTCGATGAAGTCAAGAACTACCAGGTAGCGCTCGACCAGAATACCCTGGACTTCGATTTGAAAAAGTCGCAGGCCGAGGAAGCCAAACAGCAAGGCATGACTCCGGAGCAGCTGAAGCAGGTCCAGGAACAGCACGAGAAGCAGCTGAAAGAAGTCACTACCGTCAAGACCCTGAATGAGAAACTGGCGGCGGCGGGCGATGCCGCGAAGGCCAAAGACTATGACACGGCGATCGGTATTCTGACCGAGGCCTCGCAGATCGATCCCACCCGCGATCTGATCTGGTTCAAACTGGCCGATGCGTACAGCGGTTCGGCCGATAAGCAGACCGATCCCGCGGAGAAAGCCAAGCAACTGCAGTCTGCCGGCGGCGATTATCAAAAAGCCATCGATCTCGCCGAGAAGGCGCAGCAGGCTGGGGGGAAAGTTGATACCGCGACCCTCGCGGCTTACTACAACAATATGGGGTCGGCATACGCTAGGGCGAACAACTCGGATGGGGCGGCCCAGGCCTACAATCACGCGGCGCAACTGAATCCTGCTGGCGCCGGCCAGTACTACTTCAACCTGGGTGCAGTCCTGACCAACGCGAATGGGAGCAATGATGCGAACATGCGGAAGGCTGCCGTAGAGGCCTTTGACAAGGCGATCGCGGCAGATCCGCAAAGGGCCGAGGCTTACTACTGGAAAGCTACGAATCTTATCGGCGGGGCGACCCTGCAGGGCGATAAGATGATTGCTCCTCCGGGAACTGCCGAGGCCTTCAATAAGTATTTGGAGCTGCAGCCCAATGGTCCTCACGCCGACGAGGCGAAGGCCATG
>PKYX01000417.1 GCA_003132825.1 Acidobacteriaceae bacterium | reverse complement strand
TCGCCCTGAGTGAGCGTGACCGGGAGGTCGAGGTCAACGAAAAAATCTTGGAACACTTGCAGGCTCGAAGTAGCGCTGCCCAGCGCACCCTCGGTTGTAGAAGCGAGCATTGCCATGCGCCACGTAGTGATCGAGTCTGCGATCGGAATGGTGATGCTGGCGATGCCATCCCGATCAGTGATAATTTCGGGATTGATGTAGAGAGCCTCGGGGAAGTAGGCCCGGACATGGGGGGCAGATGATCCGGAGTCATTCGGTTGCCGCAGAGTCGCAGTGCTGTCCTTGAACTCTTTGACCATGCCTTGAGCCAGCGGAGCGGCAGCAACCATGACATTGCGGCCTGCAATGAAGCCTCCCATCGCACCACCGTGTGCGACGCCAGCACCGAAGCCGGCACCGAAACCCGTAGCGAGCCGAACAACCCCGCTGTCTTCGGTGACAACTATCGCCTCGCTAACCTGGCCAACAGACAACGTGGCCGAGAGGACCGCGCGGTCGCGTGGATGGAGAGCGAACCTTTGCGACGCCATCTGGAATCCCGGAGAGGACACCTCGACTTCGTACTCGCTGGGAGGCAGGCCAGACAGCGTGAACTGCCCAGCAGCATTGGTGCTGGCATTGCGGATTTTGCCGCTCGATCTTTCTCGCACCGTGACCGCCGCTGCCGCCACCACTGCTCCCGAAGGGTCGATTACGGTTCCTACGATTTGCGCCAAACCATTCAACGAGCCACGATCGCGCTCAATAGTAAGAGCCATCGTGCCCGAGCTAGTTTTACCCACGATACTCCCGGCGCGAAGCTCCACATATGCCGCCATATCATCCCCAGTATCGAATTGCTGATCCACACCTGCGCTGCGCACAAGATAGGTTGCGCTATTTTGATACCGTCCCACGGGCTCGAGGCGAAGCTCGGTCCCCCAGGCATCGCGAAGGTCTGGGCCGCCATCACTCGCGACTCTGGCGAAAACCTTTGCAAGGTCACCTTTTTCGGAGTTCTGCTGGTAGGCGCGGCTCAACCTTTCTGCCAAATCGTGGACCTCCACCAGGAAGCGCGCCCGGTAGCGTCCGGCTTANNCGTACTCTGCATATTTCGCCATCGGCACGATGCGGCCGAATTCCGTTTCAAACCTATTCGTATTCACAATTTCGGTGGCCGAGAACAACGCGCGGGCCGCCCGGTCCTGTTGCTCGCCCTTTGACCCCTCCACCGGTTCGACAACCTCCGGCATCCCGATGGAGTGGATCTCATAACGCGGCTGCATCACTTCCTGCTCGAGGTAGAAGAAGACTTTGGCAAATCCCGGCTGTTTCTCGGCTAGCGCGAAGACGGCCTCATCCACCACTTGCAGCCCCAGCGCGGCGCTCACGCCCTCACCCCTCGAGTTGGTTACGCGGAAGCGGACGCGGGCTTCGCCACCGGGCTTGTAAACCGGCGCATCGGCCAAGGCATCAATCTTGAGTTCATCTGCAGGCTGCACGAAGATCAGGCGATGGTCGCCGACCGGCTGCGCGTCGCCGCCGAACACGTAAGCGTTCAAGTCCACCGTCCCCGCCAACTCCGCCGTGGCGGTCAGGGAGACTTCGGCCTGTCCGTTTTCGATGTCCAGATCGCGCGTGAGCACGGTCTGTCCTTGCTTGACGACGTCCAGGTACGCAGCGCCCGACTTTTTGGTCGAAAAAACCTGCAGCACAATGCGATCTCCGGCTCGATAGACCGCGCGTTCGGTGCGCAGAAGAATTTGATCCTCGCCTTCCCGAGCTTGCAGCTGGACCGCGCTCGATGCCTCGTTGCCTTCTTTGTCCCGTCCTTCAATCTGCAGGGTTTCTGTTCCAGCACCAGGTGTAATGCGAATCACGGCCACGCCACCCTGATCGGTGGTCGCGCTCTGGTCGGTGGTCCCTTTTCGGTGAATGTTGAGGCTGGCGCTGGCGGGTGTTCCATCAGGATAGGAGGTCAGAATGAACACTTGGTTTTCCAGATTGGGGACCAGCGTGCCTCCTTCAGGGACTGCGGCAATCAACAGCGGCGATTCACTGACGGTAATGGGTTCGCCGCGAGTTTCTGTGTGGTCCGCGGAATCTTTGACCGTGGCCTCAATCAGTACGCGAGCCGCGCCCTGGTTGAGAGGGCGTCCGGCGAAATACGTGGGCAGCCGAAGATCGAAGCGGTAGGCCCCATATTGGTCTGTCCTGCCCTGAAGCGAGCCCACATCGAACACCGAGACGTCCATGCTGGAGGCTTTGACGGTGACTTCACCGCCGTCCACCGCTTTCCCAAAGAAGTAGATGGCATGAACCGTCCCAGTTACGTGATCGCCGGGGCGGTAACCGTGCTGGTTTTTGTTGTCTTTGTGGGTGAGGTCAACGTTCGCGAAATCAACCGTGACTTTGAATTTCGGCAGAACGTATCGTTCCACGTTGAGCGTGATCTCCGACGTATTGGCGGGTGCGTAGCCTTCACCCTCCGTGGCCCCGCCCATCAGTGCGCGGAGATGGTAGGCGCCGAGATTCACTTCGTCGGCAAGTCCGAATTCCGCGGAGGCGATCCCGAACTCGTCGGTCACAGTCGCCTTCTTAAAAACCTTATTAGCGCGGGAGTCTTCCAGTTCAAAGGTTAGTCTGCGGTTGGCGGCGGCTTCGTGATTGGAACGATCAAGCGCCAGGGCTCGCGCATGAATGGTCTGGCCGGGCTGGTAGATCGGCTTCTCGGTAGTGAGGAGGATTGAACTCTTGTCCTCCAGCCGAACCGCTTGGGTGAAGTCTGTCGAACCGATCGAAGTGTCCACCACGTAGTGCAATTGATAACTGCCCACCATACTGGAGGGAAACCGGAACTGCGCCTCGGCAGTCCCGCGCCGATTGAGGCGGCCGGTGAAAAGTAGACGCGATTTCTGATCGGGAACTAGTAATTCTATTCGTACGGAGGCACGTCCCTCGATGACCTGATTTTTCGAATCCGAAACGATCACTCGAACCGCCGCCTGGCCGCCGGCAAGGTAGGCTTGCTGGCCTAGGATGTGAACCACGGGCGTGCGTAGAATCTGCGAAATTGATTCCGTGCCTGCGATCGGCGCGCTGGCGCCATCACTGTATTCGAANNCGCTGCTCGGCGCGCCCCAGGACCTGGTCCTCCGGATCCAGAACTTCGACAGTCAGTCGCCCTCGACCCGTGTGAGCGACATGATACGGAATGGTCAGATTGAGCACGCCGTGCGAGTAGGTTGCACTAGCGAAGTCTTCCCTGCCGGCTGCTAGGAACTGTTGAATCGCCACAATGGCAGCTATAACGAACAGTACCGAGAGAAAAAAGCTTGGGAACCGGGCATTGGAACGTTGCATAGCGTCTCCCTGAGTCCGTGAGTGGTACGAACGACAGCTCTCTCGCACCCATAAAGAAGAACGCGTCCGGTCCTGGTTCTTGCGCGGAAACCATGGGGCCACGCATCCTCACCACCAAGGGGTATTTCATCCCGTAGCGGCGGGCGCCTTTGCCTAATTTTTCGCACTTCATTGGGTACGAACCGCCAACCTTCCCATACCGCAGTCTGTGGAGCTCAGGCCGTCCACAGGCATATCCCTTTGTTTCAGTAAGTTACCGAAGGATTTCTTACGGGGGGCCGACATTGCCGGCCTTATCCAAAAGGCGCGAGTGTCAAAGGCCGATCGGAGACTGCCGAACGGTCAACCCGCTGATCTCCTGAGAACTTACGGCGTCATTTGCAAAAGCAAAGGTGCCGCGCTCTCGCATCTCCTGGGCGCCACGAAGAAAGGCACCAAGAGCAGCGCGACAGAGAGCGCTTCCGACGCTGACACGGCGGACTCCCATCGCTGAAAGAACAGCTAAACCGAATTGCGGGCCCTGCAGCCCCCATCACGACGTTCACCGGGCGATCCAGAGAGCTAACCACTCTCTCTTCTCGAAGGATAATGCGCTCGCTGTGTGCTATCAGAAAATTCTTGCGCGCTTCCTTAGTCTGCCTTCAGACCGTGCTCGGTAGGTCTCCATGACGCGAGACCGTCAAATGCTATCGAGCTCCATGCAACATCGCTTCCCAAGTTTGCCATCGGCGACATCGATAATGAAGGCCGGTCTTTCGGTTCTACCTCCAAGCTCGGAAGCCAGCAATCTTCGAAACTGCTTCCCGAAATGGGAACGGCACTTTTTGATTGTTGAATGCCACACCTTTCCTTCAGGTAAACCGCCCCATCCCACACTGCTTATCCGAGCAGGATCAAAAGTTCCTGCGAAGCCCAGTGTAAGGTAAGATTTGGTGGCTCACCAGATTTACACTACTTTGCTACAATTCAGAATCGAGGGATACAAATGACTAACCTATCCGGGCTTGTTAAGCAGTTAGCAAAAGAACGGGACTACGTGCAGCGCCAACTGTCGGCGCTGAACGCCGCGCTCACGGCTTTTACCGGCGCATATACAAACAAAACTGGCACGCGGCGTACCCTGTCGGCAGCGGGCCGTAGAAAGATCAGTCTCGCTCAGAAGGCTCGATGGGCAAAGCAGTCGTCTAACGGAAAGGCCACGCCGAAACCCAAGCGTCATGTCTCCGTAGAGGCTCGAAGGAAAATGGCAGCCGCTCAACGGGCAAGGTGGGCGAAGGTGAAGCAGCAGAAAAAGGCTGCGTAGCGCGCAGCAGTAGTCCATCCGGACAAACTGATTTGTGACAACCCTCGCGCCGTTGCAGCGCGCTCCTGCGTAAGGTGACCGAGCCACCGTTGTCCAGGCTAATAACAAGAACCGGGATTGGGGCCCCCCCGGCTGGGCAAAGACAGGCAAAACTGAGGAGTACCACAACTACGCCCCCACTTTGAGTTCTGTTCGTTTGCCGTTGTTGGCTTTGCCGGGAGTTTTATTGTGAGGGTCTACCGTGATTCCTGGGTGCGCCTAGAGAGTTCCACGCAGGAATTCCGTTAGCACGCTGAGCTTCTCGGCTGTGGGAACGAGTAATTGCGAGGCCTCAGACTTCGAGATCACATTATGGATGCCGCTGCGCCGGAGGACTCTCTTTAAGCTTTCATCGCTCCCGTACGCAGTGCACAAAATGATCTGGATCTGGGGCGCTTCGGCCATCAATTGCTTCGCGGCCTCTATTCCATTCATCACTGGCATCGCAACATCCAGCGTGACGACCGAGGGTCGGAGCTTCTCGGCCATCTGAACACCCTGTTCTCCATTCTCAGCTTCACCAACTACGTCCCACCCCGATGTTTCAAATAGTTGCCGAACGGAACGGCGCATCGCTGAACTATCATCGACAATGAGAACCGATCGCGCCATCATTGCGGTATCCTACGCCGGATGCGGCGGCATCAATATCCGGTGAACACCTTAGCCAACGACAAGAAGCCCACTACACAAAGAATGGTAGAAGGTGCGGAGAACGTGAGCGAACGACCTCTTTGTCCCCAAGTTCAGGCTAGAGGTCGTGGTCGGTGAAAAACCGACCCTGATCATTGGTTTCTAGCCAGTGGTAAAGGTGAACCTGATAGAGATAGGACGCGACGATTTCCTCGCCGAGCTCGTGAGTTTCCGTGCACAGAAATGGGACTTGGAGTCCTGCGAGCATCGCAATCAACGACTGGGTCACACGATTCGGGTGGGTCCCTGCGAAGGGGTAAGCGGACTTCACTTGACTCAGCGCCGCTGTGATGACTAGCAGCCGATGGGGGTATCGGCTCATGAGTCGCAG
>PKYX01000256.1 GCA_003132825.1 Acidobacteriaceae bacterium | reverse complement strand
TACTCCGCCTTGGCTTGCTTCAGCATAGGGAGGTCCGGGTCAGCATCTTTCCACAGCGTGAAGAAGTCCTGATAGGCGGCTTGGGCCTTAGCCGTCTCACCCTGTATCGCGTAGGCGCGGCCCAAGCCGAGATGAGCGAGCGCGCCGATGATACTGTTGAGCACGACGCTGCGATGATCGAGAATCTTCTGGAACTCGGCCGCAGCTTCCTTGCCCTGATGCCGGGCCAGAAACGCTTCTGCACGCAGGTGTACCGGATAAAGAGGCCCTGCGCTCCCCAGCTCTACAGGTGCGGCGGTCTGAAGAATCTCAATGGCTTTGCCCGGGTCATTCCGGCTTATTTCGATGGCTGCCCGGATGCTGGGCAACCAATAGTGATTGAGGAGGTTATCGTCGGGATACCGCTTCGCAAGATCGTCTGCCATCCTAGCCGCCCGGACGTCGTCGCCTGCGCGCGCCAGGGCGAGAGCGCCCGGAATCTGCGAATCGCGCTCAGAGGCCAGGGCCAGCGCGGTCTGCGCTTGCCGGCGAGCCTCGGCACTGTTTCCGAGTTCTGTTTCCCGGAGGGCCAGGTTCGTCTGCCAGCGCGCGGCGATTGCTTTCTGGCCGTTGCGGCTGGCGGAATCGACAGCGCGGCGGGAAAGTTCGCGAGCCTTGCTGTTTCGGCCGTAGTAAGCCTCGGTATCGGAGGCCAAGGACAGTAACTGATCCTCCGCGCCGGGCATTCCAGCAGCCCGGACGACTTGCCGGTTCATTTCCGCTTGATCGCCCCAAAGAAAAGCCAATCCGTAGATACTTGGGCGAAGGAAAAAATTGTCGGGCTCCTGCGCCACTGCTTCCTTGTAGATCGACTTCGCTTCCTCGAGCCGATTCGCCGACACATACAGCACGAAAAGACTTCCCTGCAGCAGGCCAGCATTGGGGGCCACCCGTAACGCATCCTGCAGGTCCCGAATCGCCTGGTCGAATTTCCCGTACTGTGCGTCGATTACTCCAAGCGCGAGATAGGAGCCCAGATCCTGAGGATAGGTCTGCGCCCAGAGTTCCGAGGTGGCGCGGGCTTTGTCTAGATCTCCGGTTTCAAGATAGTAGTAGGCATCGATGCGAAACCGCTCGCGTTCGCTGGCCCGTTCGCGCAGCTCATAAGCCTTCGCCAGGTATTGTTGGCCAGCTTCGTCTTGATTCACATCCCCGCTGGCGAAGCTGAGGTCCAGGTAGGCGATGGCAAAATTGGGATCGAGCTGGATGGCGAGTTTGTCGTATGGGATGGCCGCGCGGTCGTCCCCGGTCACATGCAGCATCCTGCCCTGCGAGTAGGCTTTGAGCGCTTCGAGAGAGGCTGTCGTGGCTTGTTCGAGAGGCATGTTGTCTTTCTCGATCGTGCCGAGCGATTCGCCAACCTTCTCGCGGAGTTTGGCCGCGGCTTGATCTAACGCCTTCAGCACGTCTTCCTTTCGCGCCGCCTGCACTTGTGCCTGCGCGAGAACGTCTCCCGAGCCACAGGCCAGTGCATTCAAGCCCAGCACGTACTGACTCCCCAGCCCCGCGATCGAGCCCGAAAATACGGCGGCGCTGCCCGTGCGCTGGCAGACCTCAAGCGCCCGGTCCAGGGGGAGCGGATCGCCCGGGGGACGACCCATCAGCTTCAGCGTATCTCGGACTTTCTGGTCGGAAACAATATTGAGGAACGAAGACTGCCCAAGGCTCACCGAAAGCGCCTGCTTGAGCGTGTCGTCAAAGACCTGATCGCCAGTGGTATTGGTGAAATCCGCGAGGACGATCGTGTCCTTGTCGGTGAGCGTTGGTGTGCGATGAAGATAGAAGTAACCACCGACTGACAACGTCATCACAGCCACGGCAGCAGGAACACTCAACTTCCAGCGCTTCCCAATACTGCTTTCGGCACCGGCCTTCGCACTTGCTATGCCGCGCGCCGAATCCGTGTCCCGCTTCAGACGTTGCAGGTCCGTGCGAACCTCAGAGGCGTGCTGATAGCGCAGGTTGCGGTCTTTTTCCAGACACTTGGCGATGATAGGTTCTAGCTCCGGAGCAACATCTGGATTCAGCCGCACCGGAGGAAGCGGTGCCTGGTTCAAGATCGAGTCGAAAATCTCTCCTAAACTTTCGCCGCGGAATGGCAATACCCCCGTCGCCATCTCGTAAAGCACGACTCCGAAGGAGAAAAGGTCGGTGCGGCTATCCAGTTCCTTTCCCCGCACTTGCTCGGGTGACATGTAGGCCCCGGTTCCCAAAACCGCACCGGCAGCAGTCAGGTGCTCCGGGTCAGACGACGCCGTGGTCGCTCCTCGGACAACGCTAGCAGCCATGGGTATGAGTTTTGCCAGCCCAAAATCAAGAACCTTTGCATGCCCGCGCTTAGTGACGAAAATGTTCGGGGGCTTGATGTCTCGATGAACGATGCCTTCGGCGTGAGCGGCATCGAGCGCCTCAGCGATCTCGATTCCCAGCGACACCACGGTTTCGGTCTTCAGTGGTCTGCCGGCAATGTGGTGCTTCAGCGTCAGCCCATCGAGGAATTCCATAGCGATGAATGCTTGGCCGTCCTGATCGCCTATTTCATAGATGGTGCAGATGTTGGGATGATTCAGTGCAGACGCCGCACGTGCCTCTCCCCTAAGCCGTTGCAATGCCTTTTGTTCTTGGGCTAGGTCGTCAGGAAGAAACTTCAGCGCGACAAAGCGACCGAGGGAAGTATCCTCGGCCTTGTAGACAATGCCCATCCCGCCACCGCCCAGCTTTCCGACAATGTGGTAATGGGAGACGGTCCGGCCGATGGGAAAATCGCTGCTTTCTTGCGTTTCCTTGCCCTGCTGGCGACCCAGGGACCGGGCGGCCGCTTCGATAGCAGGGCTCTCCAGGAAGCTTCCTGCCTGCTGCTGTGCCCTCAGCAGCGAGCGGACTTCGCGCTCCAGCGCTTCATCGCCCGCCGTCGCGTGCCACAGAAACGCGTCGCGCTCCTCGGGCGTACGCTCCAGCACTGCCTGCAGCAGGCTATCGACCTGTTTCCACCGCTCAGAGTCCATCGGTCGTCCCGCCCGCCAGCTCGCGGTAGAGCCAAGCCTTGGCGGTGCTCCAGTCGCGCATCACGGT
>PKYX01000162.1:3629-8429 GCA_003132825.1 Acidobacteriaceae bacterium | reverse complement strand
GGAGCACTCGCTATTGAATCTGATCGATCTGCGCGCCTCGCAAATCAATGGCTGTGCCTATTGCCTCGACATGCACTGGAAAGACCTGAAAGCGGCAGGAGAAAGCGATCAGCGCCTGTATTCGCTCGACGCCTGGCGCGAGACCCCGTTTTATACGGATCGCGAGCGGGCCGCATTGGCCTGGACCGAAGCGGTCACGCGGATCAATGACGGCCACGTTCCAGATGAAGTCTACGAGGAAGCGCGGCGGCATTTTTCCGAGAAGGAACTGGTGGATCTTACGCTGGCGGTCGTCGCCATCAATGGCTGGAATCGTTTGAGCATTGCATTTCGGACCGTTCCCGGAACCTATCAACCCGGGAGGTCGCAAGAACTGAAAAGAGGGGCGTAAAGAGCGAGCAAAGCTGGGGAGCGCAACCGGGCCGCTTAGCTGATTTCGCTGAACGAGCCATGGAGGGGTTGCCGTGCGGGCCCAGAACCCGGCTACTGCCGGGGCGCGTAATAGCCTTTTCGGGCGCGCACTTCGAGATCTTTTCTCAGGGTGGTGATTTCAATCGAGCGGTATCGCCCGTCGGCGTCGAAGTCGGCGGGGCGGTAGGAGACGATGTACTGGCTGCGCAGTTCGTCCTCAATGGCCTTGAATGAATGCGTGATGTCTTTTGTTTTGTATGGGAAGAAGGCGCGGCCGCCGGTGGCGTCGGCCAGCTGCTGCAGCGCTTTGTCGCCGCGCAGGACCAGACCGCTGTCATCGGTCGAGATGGCGTAGATAATTACGTCAGAACGTTGCGCCATTTCAATGGCCTGCAGCCGGCTGAATTCGCTCTGGTTGTCCTCGCCGTCACTGATCACGACAATGGCATGGCGCACGGGATGGTCTCCCTGTCCCTTGCTCAACTTGTCGCGGCAAGCGCGGTAGATGGCGTCGTAGAGCGCCGTGCCTCCGCCATCCTGCAAGCTTTGCACTCCGATTTCGAGCAGCTTGACGTTATCGGTGAAGTCCTGGGTGACGGTGCTGTGGCTGGCGAATCCCATCACAAACGCCCGGTCGAAGTTCAGCCGCAGAGTCTGCTCGAGAAAACTTGCCGCCGCCGCCTGCTCAAAATCGAAACGGCTGTGTACGGAGCCGCTGGTATCGACCAGCAGGCCCAGTTCGAGGGGCAGGTCGGTTTCGCGCCGGAAATCGACGATGGATTGCGGCGGCTTGTGGTCGTCCAGGATGGCAAAGTCAGATTGGTTCAGATTGCGGACAAACTTGCCGTGGTGGTCGGTGGCGATAAACAGGACGTTGACTTCATCCACCCGGGATTTGATGGTGAGGATGGGATCCCCGGAAGGGTCGTTATCTGGATCTGTCGGGGAGAGCGGGGCCACGGCCACACCGGCAGGGGCATAGCCCTGCTGCCCCCACAGGGGCAACCCGGCGGCCGCCAGAAGGACCGTGATGAGACAAAAGTGCCGTCCTATGTACTTCATTCCCGACCACTCCAAAATTTTCCTTCAAAATCACGGCCAGCGGCTTCCTTTACTGGTTAGATGCACGTAACGGGCCGAAAGCTCTGCTGAACACCCTAGCGACCTTTCGACTCTAAGGCGGAATCGAAGGCAATGCCAAGTTACAAAAGGAGCACATTTTGGGTCATCTAGGGCAGGTTGCCGGCGGGTTTCGAGCCGGTTGCGGTTCCGCGCGCACGGGAGAAACCCTAGTTTATTTGAACGCGAGAGACAACCGATTTCCCCGGGGCTCGGCACCTTAGCAACCACCCGGAGGTGGGAGGTTAACGGGCGCGCGCCAGCACCAGGGTGACGTCATCGGGTTGCTCGTTGGCGCCAATCCAGTCATCGACAGCGGCGGTCACAATCTCGCTGATTCTGGGTAGCGGCAAATGGCGGTTGTCGCGCACCAGTTCGATGAGGCGCTGTTCGCCGAATTCCCCGAAATCATTTTCGGGCTCGGTGACGCCGTCGCTGTACGCCAGGAAGATCTCGCCGCGGCGAAGCTGGACGCAGGCCTCGTCGTAGCTGGTTCGCTCGAATAGGCCAATCACGGTGCCTCCCTGGTCGAGACGCCGGATGGAGTGGTCTTCGCCGAAAATGATGGGGGGTAGGTGGCCGCCGTTGCTGTAAGTGAGCTGGCGGGTTTGGCCGTCGTAGACACCGAGGAACAGCGTGGCATACTTCTCCGCCGGCGTGCTCTGGTAAAGCTGATGGTTCAACAACGCCAGCAAGGTGGCGGGAGAAACCTCCGCGCCGGGCTGCTCGGAACCGAGCACCATGCTCGAACCGAGGCCGGCGCCGACCGCGATCGGCTCGCGCAGGATGGGGATACCCTCGATGCTATAGGCCCGGACCGCGGAATGGACCGTGGCCATCAACAGCGCCGCGGAAATCCCCTTCCCACTGATGTCGCCTACGGCCAACAGCAGCTTATCCCGGTCAACGGGGAGAAAGTCGTAGTAGTCTCCGCTCACCGTGCGGGCCGGGCGGCAAAATCCGTAGACTTCGAGCGAGGCCAGTTGATGAATATGTTGCGGGAAAAGCTGGGTCTGCACTTCCTGCGCAATGACCAGCTCGTTCTCCAAGCGTTGCTTTTGCTTTTGCTCGAGCACTAGCTCTTCGAGCGAAGCGGCCATCGAGTTAAAGGACTGGGCCAGGGTGGCCAGCTGGTCGTTGGACCGCACCGGAATGCGATGGTCGAACTCGCCGCGATTGATGTGCTGGGTGGCGTCGTAGAGCTGGGCAACCGCTCCGGTGACGGTATGGTTGATGATTAACCCGATGATCAACGCAACCAGTTCGATGATGCCGAAGATAATGGCCACCACCAGCAAGCTGAATTCAACCGCCGGAGCGAAATCGCCCAGGGACTCAAACAGACGCTGGTAGAGCTTGGAGAAGCGAGTCCCCACGCTGATGGCGGCGGGATTCGCGGCATCGCCGGCACTCCAGTTGACCACCCGCACCGAGGTCGGGAAAGTCACCTGGCGATCCAGGAAGCGAGTCGGCGGGGGCACCTGTCCCGCGGTGTAGGCGGGACCGTCCTTGGTCCAGAGAGTGACTTCGCCCAGGTTCGCCGCCATGCCCTGCAGCAGCCGCTGGTCGAGCGGTTCACTCGAAAGCACCGTGAGTTTCCCCCCCGGCAGGGCAATGGTATCGACCGCCCGCAGAAAAAACTGTTCGTGATCGCGCACCACGTCGCGGAAAGGAGCATTCAGCGAATCGGGCAGAACCGGCACCGAGGACAAAGACAGCGGCGCGGCATCGTTCAGAACCAGTTGGCCCCCCAGCCATACGCACACCTGGCGCTTGGCCCAGGCCTGGTGGGTTTGGCGAAGTCCGGCGAGCGCGGCGGTTTCCGGGCTGCCTCCGCGCATCATGCGGGCCGCAAGCTCGTGTGCGATGGCGGTGTTCGCGGCATCCAGACTCTCGAGCTCCGAGTTCAGGTCCGAAGTAACGATGAAGGTGGCGAACTGGGCGGCAAACAAATAGAACGAACCGAGAGCCAGGATCGCCAGCAGGACGACAGGGATGACCCCGATGAACACATAGGTGACAATCAGCCGGTTGCGCAGCCGCCAGAGCAGCTTCGCCTTCAGCCAGCGAACTGCCAGAACGAGGAAAAGAAGGCTGACCACCAAGCTGAGGCCGCTGACCCAGCCCGCCAGGCTTTGCCCGTCGGAGAGCCTGAGCAGCGCGAGCAGCCTTTGCAGTGCGAAAAAAAGAACATCGAGCGCCAGCAAATACCAAGTGACAAGCGCCAACTTGCTGGCGGGAAGCAGGCCGGCTCGTTCCAGTCGCAATCGCAGATAGGGGTAGCGTAGTTCCATGACGCAAGCCGATTATAGATGCGGGCCGGGATTTCGCCGCAGAGCGGAAAAGCCTGAAACCGGGAGACGATCGGGCGGCTTCAGATTTCGGGATAGAAATCGAAGAATGCCTCGAGGCTGGCCCTTAACTGTTTTTCGATCTCTTCCTTGCTGCCTTCGAGCAGATGCATGGTGACGCGCGCATCATGTCCGTTTTTCATCTTGAGCTTGGCGTCTTCCACTTCCGCCAACTCGTCCGAAGGCAGAAGACGCAGTCCGTAGACCAATGTCAGATTCGCCATAGAGGAATTGTAATCGCCTGCATCCTCGGAAGTCTCGACCGGCGCAGGCGCAAGACCAAGGGGACCTGGAATGGCCGGGAACGCTCGGAACGGCGGCCGGGCCCGCGACGAACCCGGCTCGAACTAGAAAGGCACCCTCATGCCAGCCTGACCTCCACCGCCTGCCGATCCGGCTCCGATACCTTGAACATTTCACGCGGCTTCAAATCCATGAAACTGGCTAGAAAGAGTTCCGGGACCTGCCGGATGCGCGTGTTGTAGGTATTGACATCGTCGTTGAAGAATTCACGGCGGTCGGCGATTTGCTCCTCCAGTTCGGAGATGCGGTCCTGCAGGCGGAGAAAATTAGCACTGGCCTTCAGTTGGGGATAGTTTTCCGCTACGGCGAACAGGCTGCGTAGCGCGTTGGTCGTAACCGCGTCCGCTTGTGCCTTCTGGGCAATGGTGGTGGCGCTGACAGACGCGGACCGCGCTTGGGTGACGGCTTCGAGCGTCTGACGCTCGTGCTGCATGTATCCCTTGACGGTCTCGACCAGGTTCGGAATCTCGTCGTGGCGTTGCTTCAGCAGAACATCAATGTTGGCCCAGGCGCGGTCGTTGTCATTGCGCAGCCGGACCAGCTCGTTGTAGGCGATCACGGTGTAAATGAGAAGTCCTGCGATGGCCAGAAAGAATGCAACGTCCACAATGATGTT
>PKYX01000162.1:0-3605 GCA_003132825.1 Acidobacteriaceae bacterium | reverse complement strand
TCGATTCGGAGGACGATGTTCACGAGGAGGCGATCGTCGAACTGGCTTACAGTTTTGGTGTCACTCTTGTGGCCGTTGAATTGGGCATACACTTCGTAGTCGATGTTGGGGGAAAGCGCCGGGAAGCGGTAAGCGCCGTCGGGACCTACGATGAAGGTTTTCACGCCTCGGGTGCGAGTATCGGAAAGATACACAACTGCGTCCGGGATCGGGCTCCCCTGGTGGTCGACCACCTTGCCGGTCAGCAAGCGGCCGGTTTCACCCTTGGTTTTGGCATAGGACGGATCGGCGGCTACTCCAGCCAGCAGCAGCAGCAGGAGAATCGGGATACCGTGTTTCCTCATGAGGCTTCTTTCTCGGAAGCGAGACTCCCGACGGAGGGGAGCGCCTTCTGGGACTACTGTTTTAGATGCAATCCGATATCTTCGCGCTCGTCGCTGTAAATATGGACTTTAACGTCCTGCTCAACTCGTAATGGAACGGGGTACTTGTACCCCTTGAGATCTGCCCAAACCACGTAGTCGGCCGGCCCCACCGGAACGCGCTGGGCAAACTCGCCACTGTGATCGGAGTAGAGTTCCCAATGCGCTTTCTTCTGATCCGCACGCCGGATCTTGACCGTAACGCCGTAGAGCGGATGGTCGTTCGGTCCCCAGACCGTGCCGTAAATCAGGGCATAGGGCTTTTCAACATTTTTGTCGCGGGGCGAGGCGCCGCCCGGAAGTGCCGTGGCCGGGTCAAGACACAACACAAACAGCAGCAGGCCGGCGGGAACCAACCGAATACAGAAGAAGGAGCGAAACGTTGCCGGGGATCGAAGGACCGGGCGGGGCCTAGGAGTAGTCACCGTCTTCGGCTTCCTCCTCGCCTGCATCGTCGATAATCGTCTCTTCCACCGGCTTCAGTTCGAGCGGACTTACGGTGACGATTTCGAAATCGGTGCCGCACTCGGGGCAGGAGATGATTTCGCCCTCGTCGACTTCTTCTTCGTCAACATCGAGATTGGTTTCGCACTCCGGACNNGGGGGCTGCGGTCAAGGCCTTCCAAAGCCTAATCCCTTTTCGGCGGAAATAGTACCCCGGAAGCCGGGGCCATCGTCCACCCATGAAGGGTCGACAAATGAAGGGGTTGACAACCGCTGGAGCTTGCTTTGCGAAATCCTTCGCTCCAAAGCGCCTGGTGGCGGGACGCTTCGCGATTTGCCGGGGATGCCGTCGTGGCGGGCTCGCTCGCGATTCCTTGGCCCGAGCCCTCAGCGCATCTCTGTTAAGATTGCTAGATAGGTCGGGCGGAGCGACGAGTCGGAACGCTTGAAACTTTCCGAACGTTCGGGAACCACCCTCAGCCGCGAACGACCGAAGCCGATACGCATGCCTCGCGGACAAACCTTTTCGCTGAGTTTTCCTCCCTTCACCAAGGCTGTGAAGTGGCTGGTGTTGCTGAACGCGGCGGTCTTCCTGCTGCTGACGGTGCTTGCGGCCGTCACGCCCGATTTCGGCAACGTCACCCGCTACGTCTTGTCCTTGATCCCGCAATGGGTGATGCACGGCGCGGTCTGGCAACTCATCACCTACTCGTTCGTTCACGCCGGCCTGTTTCATATTCTGTTCAACATGTTGGCGCTGTGGATGTTTGGAGCGCAGCTCGAGACCGATTGGGGTTACAAGAAATTTCTTGAATTCTATTTGTTCTGCGTGGTGGGAGCTGCACTGACCACGATTGCCGTTTCCTACACCGGGCTCGGGGGAGTGACGCCGGCGACCGGGACGGTAGGTGCATCGGGCGGGGTCTTGGGCATCCTGATGGCTTTTGGGATGCTTTACGGGGACCAGGAGATCATGTTGTTCCCGATTCCGCTATCCATCAAGGCCAAGTATTTTGTGGCCGGGCTGGTTTTCATCGAGCTGATCAGCGCCATCAACGCCGCTGGCCCGGGACATGGCCAGGATATCGCCTATGTCGCTCACTTGGGAGGATTGCTGTTCGGGTTTCTCTACGTGAAATTCCTTCCCCGACGCGGGCCCGCCTTCGGGGTCTCGGAACGCTACTTCAGCGTGCGCAATTCCTATTATCGGTGGAAGCGGCGCCGGGCCGCCCGCAAGTTCGAAGTCTACATGCGCAAGCACGACCGTACGGTCACCTTCGACGAACATGGGAACTACATTCCTCCGGATGACGACAAGAAAAACGGCGGGTCGAAATCAGGCTGGGTGAACTAGCGAGAGTCCACTGGGAGCGCAGGCCGAGCCCAGCCCGGCAAGCTTCAGTCGAACAACTCGCGAAACGCCGCGAGCACCTCGGCTGGCAAATCATCCCGCCTTGATTTTCCTTTGAATCCCAGATCGTGCCCTGCGTTCTCGACCGGCAGCAACCGAGTCTTTCCCGCGATCAACCGCAGCGCCAATGCCATCTCCGCCAGCGAGCCGAAGGGATCGCGGGTTCCATGCACGAACAGCGCTCCGGTTTCGATTTTCGGCAGATGCTGAATGCGGAGTTGCTGGGGCTTGCGCGGCGGATGCAGCGGATAGGAGAGCAGGAGCAACCCGTNNGCATCGCCTGGCCTCGGCGGACCAAAGGGGCGGTCCTGGCGGAAACGCAGATCACAGCGAAGCACGGTGAAACCGGCGTCCGCAAAGGCTTCCGCCACGGCCACGAGGAGAGCGGACTTGCTGTTGGCTCCGGCGCCGTGCGTGAGCACCAGGCCATCCCCGGTCGGCTGGGCGGGGCGATGGAGAAAGCCGCGCACCGGACGCTCGGGCGATGGGCCGGAGAATGGTTCGACGCTCGGAATATTGGCCTCTTCTCGTTCGCTGAATCGGGCGCGATCGACCGTTTACGACTCCCCGTCTCGGGCTTTGCCCGGGCGCAATCGGCCTCGAGAAGCGCGGGTCGACGCGGGCTTCGTGGTCACCACATGCAGCCGCATGAAGTTCGTAGAGCCGGAAGCCATCTGCGTGCCTGCCACCACGGCCAGAACATCGCCGGCGCTTACCCGACCCTGGCGCACCAGTTCGGTCTCGGCCGCACGCATCATGTCTTCCGCGGTGCGCGCTCGGGCGCGCCGCAGGGGGTGAACGCCCCAGAGAAGATTCATACGATTGCATACCGCCATCATGGAGCTGAACGCGTAAATCTGGGCCTTGGGACGGTACTTCGAAATCAGGCGAGCGGTATTGCCCGACTCGGTGAAGATGGCGATCGCGCCCATCTGCAGATCCTCGGCGGCATGGGCCACGGACTCGCAGATCGCTTCCGGGACCGAAAGCCGGGGATGGCTGCGCCGCCGGTCGGCGAACTCCGCCATGTTGCTTTCCGCCTCGACCACGATTTTCGCCATCATCGCCACCGCCTGGCGGGGATAGCGACCGGTGGCGGTCTCCCCGGAAAGCATGACCGCATCGGTGCCGTCGAAAATGGCGTTGGCGACGTCGCTGGCCTCGGCGCGCGTGGGGCGCGGGTTTTCGATCATCGACTCGAGCATTTGGGTAGCGATGATCACTGGCTTGCGCCAATCGGCGGATTGATGAATGACGTGCTTCTGGATCACCGGGACCTTCTCCGGCGGCATCTCCACCCCCAGATCGCCGCGCGCCACCATCACGCC
>PKYX01000553.1:7072-9545 GCA_003132825.1 Acidobacteriaceae bacterium | reverse complement strand
CCGTGGTGCAGGACTACCTTCTGCCCACCCTAGCCTACACCGGCGGGGCGGCAGAAGCCGCCTACTTCGCCCAAGCCGCTGTTGTTTTCCAGGCGCTGCTCGGTCGAGTCACGCCTATCGTCCCACGATTCTCCGCCACAATCATAGAGGCTAAGCCTCAGGCTTTGCTTGAGCGCTATCGCCTGGGTTTTGGCGATCTTCTTCAAGGCGCGGAAAAGCTGCGAGAACTTCTGGCGGCGCGGTCTCTTCCGCAGGATCTGCAGCGAGCATTCGAGGAAGCCGGCGCAAGCCTGGAGAGGTCGATGGCTGTGGTCCGTAGCGCCTTGGAGAGTTTGGACAGGACTTTGATCGATGCGGCAACCCATGCCAGCGAGAAGATGCACTACCAGTTGAGCCAGCTCCGCGCCCGCGCCGCCCGCGCCGAACTGCGCCAAGCCGAGATTCTAGGCCGCCATGCCGATCTACTGAGTAATGCGGTCTTTCCCAACAAGACGCTGCAAGAGCGCGAGGTTGCCGGGATTTATTTCATGGCACGTTACGGGAACCCACTGTTGCAAGAGCTGTGCGATACGATTCGTCCCGACTGTCTGGATCACCAGGTGATTTCACTCTAGAATGCAGTCCATCCAGCTTCACCAAAGTGCCGCTGACTTCGGCGGGAGAAAAGGGTAATATCGTAGGCCTTCCCGCGAAATGGTGAGAAGGAAGGCTTTTACCAGCCGCGGAAGCTCCGCACGCATGCCTGTGACTTCGGGATTCGCTCATTTCACCGCGCTGACCTCGTGGGCGGACGCTGTTCC
The DNA here is from genome assembly GCA_003132825.1 of Acidobacteriaceae bacterium. Lineage (GTDB taxonomy): Bacteria > Acidobacteriota > Terriglobia > Terriglobales > Acidobacteriaceae > PALSA-270. Next base: position 8,745 of record PKYX01000553.1, on the reverse strand, counting down.
CCATATGCCGCCGCTCTCGCTGGTGGCTTTTGACCTCTCCGACAAACAGGGCGGTATCTATAACATCCTGTTCGTGTTGGTGTTCGGTTTCGCCACTCTGAACATCCTGAACCTGGTGGCTCGACGCTTCGAACCCGAGCGTAGTCGCAGCGGCCTCAGTTTTGGCGAAACCATGGCGGTGACGGTGGTCCTGGTTTCGATCGTATTGCTGGGCTGGGAATTGCTGACCATGTTCAAGATTTTTCCCATCAAGCTTCATCCCCGGTGAGGGGACCTTTTGGGGTATGATCGCGGATATGAAGGGGAGCGTTTCAGCCTTTGAAGTGACCTGCCCGTGTTGCAGCGCGGTGCTGAAGGTCGACTCGGAAAGTCAGGCGGTGATTGCCCACACCGCCGCGGTCAAGCCGAAAACGTTCAACGACATAGAGGAAGCCGCCCGCGCCATGAAAGAGCAGGATAGCCGACGCGATTCGATTTTTCGCCAGTCGGTGGAAGCCCAAAAGCATGCCGGCGATCTGCTTGAAAAGAAATTCCAGGAAGCCGTCAAGAAAGCCAAAGAGTCACCCGATACCGGCCGGCCCATTCGCGATTTCGACCTGGACTAATCGGAGAATCAAGCATCGTACTTTCGTTACTTCCGCGATACGACCAACGAATCTGTGGGGCCCATCCCGGGCGTTAGAATGACTCATGCCGCCCCGCCCCCTCCTTCTCGGTCATCGCGGGGTGCGCGGTATTAAGTCCATTCCCGAAAATACCGCTGCTGCATTTGACCGATCCCTGGAAGCCGGATGCGACGGCTTCGAGTTCGATGTCCGCTTAACGGCCTGCGCCCGCATCGTTGTCTGCCACGATGCTACGGTGGAGGGAATCACGGTTTCAGCCGCAGACGCGGCGCAGCTATGCCACCTTCCGCAACTTCACCACGTGCTCCGCCGCTATCGGCGGCGGGGCTTCCTGGACATCGAGATCAAAGCCACTGGCATGGAGGCAAAGGTGCTGACCGCACTGCGCGAATATCCCATGGAGCGGGATTACGTCGTATCCTCTTTNNGCCAGCTCGTAGCCTGGCGCAAATTGCCGGCTGATTACGTGATGGTTCACGAGTCTCTGGTGACGCAGAAGTTGATCCAGTTCGTGCATAGCGCGGGCCGCAAGATCTTTGTCTGGACCGTCAATGACAAGCCATCCATGCTGCGGTTGGCGGGCTGGGGTGTGGACGCCATTATCTCCGATAAGCCCCAGCTCCTCGGAAAAACTCTGGGACGAACGTTGCCCAGCGACACTGGCGTCGTTTAGAGTGGGTGCGCCGATGCCACCTACGACCGGAGACCGTTTCGAACGTGCTGTCTCGATCATGGCCCGCTTGCGAGGCCCGGGTGGTTGCCCTTGGGATCGGGAGCAGACCTTCGATTCCATCAAAGCCTACACTCTCGAAGAAGCCTACGAAGTTCTTGAGGCGATCGACAATCGCGATTGGGAGGAACTGCCCGCAGAACTTGGCGATCTGCTGCTCCAGGTTTNNGATGTGAAGGCCGAAACCTCCGCGGAAGTGCTGCGCAATTGGCAAGCCCTCAAGGCGGAAGAAAAGAAGAAGCGCCGGGAAGCGCAGGGAGCCGACTCGCCGCCCGGGGAAGTTCCGCCGGAGTCGATTCTGACTGGCGTTTCGCGAG
>PKYX01000553.1:0-7063 GCA_003132825.1 Acidobacteriaceae bacterium | reverse complement strand
GAGCCATGCCCGCGTTGCTCGAAGCCCACAAACTCGCTTCTCGTGCCGCCCAGGTTGGGTTCGACTGGCCTAACATCGAGGGTCTATTCGATAAGCTGCATGAGGAGACCGAGGAATTGCGGGACCAGCTGAAACAATTTCCCGCGCCCGGACCGCAACCGCAGGTCCCCGGTATCGCGGGATCGGGGCAGCAGAGTGTACCCGAGGAACTCCGAGTCAGACTCGAAGAAGAAGTCGGTGACCTCTTCTTCGTTCTGGTAAATCTTGCACGATATCTTGCGCTCGACTCAGAATCCGCGTTGAAGAAGTCAAATCGCAAATTCCGCCGCCGCTTCCAGTGGATGGAGTCTCAACTGCGAGCCTCGGGCCGAGGAGCGCAAGCGGCAACCCCCGAGGAACTGGAGTCGTTATGGCAGCAAGCCAAGCAGGAAGTGTTGAAACGGTAAAGACCTAACCAGCTGCGTCTTTAGCGGGGCTGCGCCAGAATTTCGGAAAACAAGTGAATGAAAATTGAAGCCATCACAATCCGCGAAATTCACATGCCATTGGTGCACTTCTTCGAGACCAGTTTTGGCCGGGCCTACAGCCGCCGCATCCTTCTGCTCACCGCGCACTGCGAGGGCATCGACGGCTGGGCGGAGTGCGTGGCCAGCGATGCTCCCTTCTACAGTTCGGAATGGGCGGAAACCGCGTGGCCAACCATCCAGCAATACCTCGCTCCCGCCGTTTTGGGGCGAACTCTGACCACGGCACGCGACAGCGCCGCCCTGATGTCGAAGATCCGCGGACACCGCATGGCCAAGGCGGCGGTCGAAAATGCGCTCTGGGACGCGGAGGCGCAAGCGAAACAACAGCCGTTGTGGAAGTTGCTGGGAGGCACCCGGCGGGAGATCCCTTGCGGCGTTTCCATCGGTATTCAGGATTCCATCGAACAACTGTTGGATAAGATTGAGACCGAACTCGCTGCCGGCTACCGGCGCATCAAGGTGAAGGTCAAGCCGGGCTGGGACGTCAAGGTGCTCGAGCGCATCCGGGCGCAGTGGCCCGAGATCGTATTGAGCTGTGACGCCAACTCCGCCTACACACTGGATGAAGTCGAGCACCTGCGTAAGTTCGATCAGTTCAACTTGCTTATGATCGAGCAGCCGCTGTGGGCGGACGACATCTATTATCACGCCCGCCTGCAGAATGAGCTGCAGACCCCCATCTGCTTGGATGAATCCATCCGCCAGGCCCGGGACGCGGCTTTCGCGGTCGATGTCGGCGCCTGTCGAATCGTCAACATAAAAGTGGGTCGAGTGGGCGGATTCACCGAAGCGAAGAAGGTCCACGACGTCTGCCAGGCCGGGAGCATTCCGGTGTGGTGCGGCGGCATGCTCGAATCCGGCGTGGGCCGGGCACATAACATCGCGCTCTCGACGCTAGAGAATTTCCGTCTTCCGGGCGACGTCTCCGCTTCCAAGCGCTATTGGCACGAAGACATCATCGAACCGGAAGTAGAAGTTACACCGGAAGGCACAATCGCAATCCGCGACCAACCCGGCACGGGATATCGCCTGCGCGAAGACTTGGTCGAGAAGCTCACGTTGCGCAAGGAAACCGTCCGCACGGGAACCGCGAAGTGAAGCCGGGTGGCGGGGTGTCTTATTTCGGTTGCGGATTTCCGGAGCGATGGTTCTCCGCCAGGGGTGCTTCCTGCTTGCGCAACAATTCCAATCCCTGAGCGAAGGTCAGATCCGACGGCACTGAACGGAACTCACTCATGGTGTCGTCCGACTTGTAGCTGATGGTTTTAAACAATAGAATCTTGCCGGTGATGGCCAGGGCTATGTGCGAGAGTTCCCAGTTGCCGTTCCCCACGTCCCCTTGCTCCACCAGAAAATGGCCGCCCCGGTCCAGGTGCCCCAGGATTCCCCATCCAAAACTCACCTCTTTTTGAAGCGTACCATTGATCCTCGCGATCCGGTCCTGGCGAGCGTCAATCAGCAGATCACCTTCCATGCCCACCAGAACCTGCTCCACGCGGGACGGAGGATCGTATTTCGGATTGGGGTGAAAACTGAGGCGTACCAGCGTGTCTCCCGGTTTGCCGATCCCTTGGCCCCCGGGTTCGGTTCCGTCGTATTGGTAGAGAAAGGCGTCGGGCAGAGCCTTCATGATTCGTTCGGTGTGCTCCGTGTCGTCCTGCTCCTGTTTCTGGCGTTTCTTTAATTCGTCGGGGTCTTTCACGAAGCGGTCTACGCGGGAGTTTTCGGCCTCGCGCTCCTCGGGGGTAAGCGGCCGGTCGTCGATCGCGATCACAATTGCCGCCATGGCGTCCCGAGTCTCCACCATGAGTTTGGTTTGTGAGCCGTGCGGTGTTTCCTTCCGGTCGCGGAACCTGTATTTTGCGGTTTCTTTGGCGGCCTGCAACTCATTCCAAACCGTGCGGCGGACCAGTTCGTCAGGCGGAATGGAAGGAACCTCCGCCGCCATGGCGCATATGCCCCCAACCACGGCCACTCCTGAAAGCCACGCCAGCGCAGTGTGAGGGAAGACTCTGTTCATAAGCCGTACGAACCTAGTCTAACTGAGGCGGCCTTCGAGCAACGACGCAATCGGAGTGGTCCAGTTTTGAAACTGGCCCCATAACCGTAATCCCCGCGCGATGGGGTGGTACGAACCCGGCCCATTTGCTCACCCGCCTTCGGTAGGATATAGTCTGCGCCAGGTAGTCTCAGGGTCCGCCGGCATTATGCGAAGTGCATCCGGGTCTTCTTACCGGGCCGCCCGCACATCCGATGATTTAGAATTCAGAATTCCAGCAACCTTACACGTATTCCCCAAGGAGGCCCGAGCATGGATGCATCGAAGACGGCGGAATTTGCTCACATTGGCAAGTCCGTCATGGTAAAGGGAGAACTCTCCGGCAGTGAGGACCTCTACATCGATGGCCAGGTGGAAGGCACCATCGAATTGAAAGGCAACAATCTCACCATTGGTCCGCATGGGCAAGTCAAAGCCAACATCAATGCCAAGGAGGTCATCATCCAGGGCAGGTTGGAGGGCAATATTCAGGCCAGCCAACGGACCGAACTTACCAAGTCCGCCGTCGCGGTTGGCGATATCGTGACTCAGCGGGTCTCCATTGAGGAAGGCGCCTCCTTCAAGGGAAAGATCGACATTCAGAGAGAGGCCAAGTCCGAGGCCCAGGCGGCAAGCAAGTCTTGAGTGAGGCACGGAGTGCAGGGAGGCTTTCAGCCTTGAGCTCCGAGGTCCAGTTCCACATACGGGTTGCGGGAATGGCCGGCTCGTCATTCCCAGGGTTCTGGCGACTGCAGAACGGTTCACCCCGTTCCGGTCCATGCAGGCAATGTGCAAGAATGGCAGTGAGTGCGTCCGCTCGCCGGTTCTGAGGCGAACAGCTCCAATCAGTGGAAATGAAACTCTTTCGCGATTCATCGGTTGACCCCGGCCGGGGTCCGGAACCGGCCCAAGGCAAGCAGCGGTTGACGCGCCGCTCGAGCGGTCTGGCTGAGCTGACGAAATCTTTGGGATCGGAAGCGCCGCTGTGCGTTCTCGACCTGGGTTCGACTTCCGCGGGGAATATTCGCTATCTGACCACTCAGGGACACAAGATCTACAGCGAAGACCTGCTCGAAGCCTCGACCGATCCCACCCTCGCGACCAAGGACGAACAAGGCAACTCCATTCTGGACAGTAAGCTCTTTCTGGCGGACAACCTGGTGTATTCCGCCGCCCTGTTCGACATCGTACTTTTCTGGAACTTGGCTGACTACATGGACGAAAGTCTGGTCAAGCCCGTCATCGGGCGCTTGTGGTCAGTGCTCAAACCGGGGGGCGTTCTGCTGGCGTTCTTCCACACTCGCGAAGCCGGGCCGGATGCGCCTTGCTATCGCTTCCACATTGTCGGCACCGACACGCTGGAGATGCAGCCCATCGAAACCCGAGGTCCAGGGCACAAAGGCCCGGGCGCGCTCGCTGGTTTCCACCTTCAGAGGGTGTTCAACAACCGGCACATCGAGAACCTCTTCCGCGATTTTGCCTCCATCAAATTCTTCCTGGCCCGCGACAATATCCGCGAAGTCCTGGTCGTGCGATAGTCGTTTCGAGCCCTCCTAACGGGTTCTGCGCACCAGGTACCGGGTGACTGCGGGGACGCTTTCGAGCAGGAAAAGCATCGGGACACGCACGCTGCGCGGCAACAGCAGCATTCGCCGAATCTTCGAAGATGCTCGGAATATCGGTCCGAGCTGCCGCTTGTAGTTCCGGCGATACTCGGTTGCCGACTGCCCGAGCAAGGTCCCTCCGCGTACAAAGGGCGCCAGAGATTCGGCGGCCAGCGCTCCGCTGCGCAATGCAAGAGAGATTCCGTCCCCGACGAAAGGATCGACAAAGCCCGCGGCATCGCCTGTTAACAGAATGTTTTCGCGCTCGGGCTGGGGATGACGAAAGATCAGCGGCGCTGTGCTGACGGGCTCGCTGAGAGGCTGCCAGTGGCGGCTGCGCTGGTAGAGCGCCGGGTGCTGGGCAAAGACTTCTGACAGAGTGCTGGCCACATCGGCGCGCACCATCGCGCACGCATTCACGCGTCCGGGAAGCGAAGCTCGACTCCGAAGTTCCACCGGTTGCACTCCACAATATCCGCCTTCGAAGAAATACAGATCCACCGAAGCCGGCGGCGAGGGCTCCCCGAAATGTGCCTTCAGACCAAGCCATTTTCCGCGCGGAACACTCTCACCGCCTGGCGGCGGACTCAGGTTCGACCACCGTCCCGACGCGTTGATCAAAGCGCGGGACTCGAAATCACCTTCCGAAGTTGCGACGCGAAACGGACCCCTGCCGGTAATTCGCTGAACCGTGGTCGATTGCCGCGCCTCGACGCCTGACTCTGCCGCCAACTCCCACAGGGCGGCGTCAAGGTCGAGCCGGGCAATGCTGGCAGCCGGCGGATCCACCGAAGTTTCTAGGGTGCGGCCGTCGACAAATACGCGGGCTCGCGGGATCTGGACGGCCGCCCTTAGCAAATCCCCGTGTCGAGAACCGAGCAGGCCGCCGAGCAAGCTTAGCGACTCGGCCGAAACAAATTCGCCGCAGACCTTATGGCGGGGAAAACGTCCGCGCTCAAGCAGTAGAACCGCGGCCCCGCCGCGTGCCGCGGTGATTGCCGCGGAGGTCCCCGCCGGTCCTCCACCGATGATGGTCAAGTCGTACATACGGTTCCGGCACGAAGAAGCGCGGCTCGCCCGCCTCCCCGGCCCGCCGCCAAGGGGACGGTGCACTCGAAAACAGCCGGCGGCGGACCGGCGCTACTTCCAGGCCAGCGCGCCCATCCGATACAAGTAGTGGCGTTCGATCTCCACTCTCGCCGCCGTGGTCTGCTGCAGCAACCCCCGCATTTCCTCAACCGTGTAGGCCCGACGAAGAGAAGCGACGGCATCATGACGAGTAATGCGGCTTTGAAACAACGGCATGGCGGCGTAGATCAACGTCAGATGCAAAGGATGGCGCACCAGATCATTGATCAGCACGGCAGTCCTAGAGACTCGCAGGCCTTCATCGACAAACTGCACGACCTCCTCGGGCAACAGGTGATGCGAGAACAAATTGCAGCTCACCACATCAAAGCTCTCCTCCCGAAAAGGCAGTGCCAAGGCGTCGCCGACCACCGCAGGAGTTCCGTTTTCCGGTTCTTGACCATTCCCGTGGTTCAGATGGGAGAGAGCCCGGTCGAGCAGAGTCACCTGCAGTTGAATTCCGCGCCGTTTGAATCTCTGCCCGACGGTTCGGGAAACGTCGCCCGCACCGGCGGCGACTTCGAGCAGCGAAAGCGAACGGGTATTCAGTTCCCGCACCACCCGCGCAATCAATCCTTCGGTCGTCGCAATTCCCCCGAACCGTCGGTTAATGTCGCGCAGATCGGAAAGCGACGCGGCCACCTCGGCCGGAGTGCCGGCGTCGGTATCAAGCCACTCGGCAGTGAGGACTCGTTTCATCCGGGGGGAAAGCTCGCGTGCCGGGGACGCGGCTGAGGCTCCAGGGTATGTTCGATTTTCCCATCGCCAGTGGGAGATCGGAAATCGAAAACCGGCCAGCGCTCACACTTCCGCCAATTCCTCTTCCAGGAGTTGTTTTTGGTACAAGTCGGCATAGTAACCGTTCAAGGTGAGCAGTTTGTCATGCGTGCCCCGCTCGACGATGTGCCCTCCATGCAGCACGACAATCAAGTCGGCATTGCGCACGGTGGAAACACGGTGAGAGATGAAGATGGTGGTTCGACCCACCATGAGGTCGCGCAGCTGATTGAGAATCTTGTCTTCCGTATGGGTATCCACGCTCGAGAGAGCGTCGTCCAGTACCAGAATCCGTGGACTGCGGATGATGGCGCGGGCGATAGCGGTCCGTTGCTTCTGGCCGCCGGAGAGCGTAATGCCGCGTTCCCCGACCAAGGTTTGATAGGCGTCCGGAAAGCCCTCAATGTCGACCTCAATATTGGCGGCCCGCGCTGCGGATCGCACTTCCTGGTCGCTAGCGTCGGTCTTGCCGAAGGCGATATTTTCCCGCACCGTTTCACTGAACAGAAATGTTTCCTGCGGCACAAACCCAATGTTTCGGCGCAGCACGGCCAGGGGATATTCGCGGATCGGGTGTCCGTCCAAAAGCACGCTGCCCGGCGCAGCGTCGTAGATGCGCGGGATCAAGCTGACCAGCGTGGTTTTGCCCGAGCCGGTCGGGCCTGAAATCAGCACATTGACGCGGCAGCGGCCGATCACCTTGAGGATTTCCGCGCCCTCGGGCGAAATCGAGCCGTACTTGGTGAGCTGCTCCAGCGTCAGCTTGTCCTTCTTGAATTTGCGGATGGTGAGCACGGGGCCGTCAATCGCGAGCGGCGGCACGATGGNNCGAAACTCGATCTCGCCCGCAAGCTGCGCGGGGAGGGACGATCCAGAGGTCGGAAGATCAGTCTCGCGGTCCTCGATCTCGGGCTGCTCAACCAGAATTTCGTTGATCCGACCCATGGACGCCGTGCCGCGCTGGAATATATTAATCACCCAGCCCAGCG